>JBJMVX010000335.1:0-5644 GCA_045810445.1 Massilia sp. | reverse complement strand
TGGAACCTGGCCGGCGAGATGGACCAGTTCATGCAAATCACGATGGACTGCAGGAAAAAGAAGGACGCTCCGTCGGGAAACATTGCCAGACCAGTGGACCTCGGCGCCAAGGCGTTGTCGCTCATGAGCGGATACAGAGGCAGCTTCCCTGCCAATCGCTGCATTGGCAAGGATAGCGCGAGCGCGCAAATCAAGATGCTTCCAGCCCAGGCAGTCTCGGTCAATGGCAACACCGTGACCATCGGGTCGATCGCCCGCGAGCTGAGCGCCAACCTGGCCAAGGAGCACGTCACCATTGATATGGCGGTGGTCAATCCGAGCAATCACTTCGTCTATATGGCCGAGTACACGGACGGGGGAGCGATCACGGTCCAGTACAGCGCCGCTAAAGGCATCGAGACGATCACATCGAGCAAGGGCGCCGCTTCAATCACGTGCTTGCCGGCTGACTAGCCCTCCCTGCCAGCCAGATTACCGCCACCCCTACTGTCCTTGCGAAAGCGAGGATCCATAAGGCGGTAGGGCGGAGAAGACGCGCTTCACTGCGTTGACGACGAATGGGTCCTCGCTTTCGCAAGGACAGTGTGCTGATGTGGCGAGGCGGCGGACAAAAAAATAGGGTCCGACCGGGACCCTATTGTGGCCTTGCAGTGTGCGTCCTCAGACTTTGCGACGACGCATAACGATCAGCAGCAGCGCGGTTGCTGCCAGCAGAACGCCCGATGGCTCCGGTACCGTGCCGCCGTTCGATTCCAGGAAGCTGAAGGTGTTCAAGGCGTAGATCGCGTTGTCGTCCATGCCA
This sequence comes from Massilia sp., assembly GCA_045810445.1. Taxonomy (GTDB): domain Bacteria; phylum Pseudomonadota; class Gammaproteobacteria; order Burkholderiales; family Burkholderiaceae_D; genus Telluria_A. The sequence goes on along the minus strand of JBJMVX010000335.1, from coordinate 4,842 downwards.
CCAGCCAGGCCGCCTGTTCCATAGTGCGCGCCGCACGATGGGCCGCAGACGCCGTCCGTGGTGGCGATCATGTCGACGTCGGCACTGATGAACAATGCGCCAGCGCCGACTGCATATTCACCGGCGGCCCAGTAGGCCGAGGTGATTTCGCCGGTGGCATTGGTGCCGCCAACATGGCCGTGGTGGGCGGCGATTTCAGCGGCGCTCAGTTGTCCTACCAGGTAGAGTTGATGGACATTGGTCGCTGTGCCAAATGCGCCGTTGTACAGCGGTGCGCCGCCATTCGAGTCGGTGCCGGTGCTGGCCGAGGTGTTCAAGCCGAGGGCGCTGCCGATAGGGTCGTGACTGCTATCGTCCTGTAACAGCAGCAGGTCGCCGCCGTTGAGGAAGAAATTCATGACGGCAGGAGAGAACAGGCCCCCTTGTACGTCAGTATTCCATGAAGCGACAAACATGTTGACGCCGGCCAGCGAGGCATTGTCGACGGTGGTCAGGTCCGTCGTGGTGATGCTGCGATTGACAACGCCGCCAGGGCCGAAGTTGAGCGGATTGGCGAGGGCCGAGCGAAAGCCCGACAGATACGATCCGTCCCATGCCCACTGGGCGCTGCCAGAAGCGATGGTGCCCGATGCGCCACCAACGACGTAGGCGGCGTTTGCCGAAAGGCTGAGGGCTGCCAGCGCTGCGCCGGCAAGCAATTTTGCAAAGGTAGTCATAGAGATTCTCCAAGTGTGAAATTTCAGTACATCACCCCGAAACATTTTTGAGTGTGTCGTCAATACAGCAAGTTCTGGGCCACAGTACGCAAGTGGATGATTTGATTGAAAAGATAATAAAAGTTTGCAAAAAAGATATGCAAAATGCTATCTCAACGTAAAATATTCCGACAGGGTAGAGCGTGGTTTTTTTGAGGGGTATTGTGACGCTTCAAGAAAATATCAAAATGCTATTAATTTTCGGCAAATGATCTTGTTATTTTGTACACATCGACATACCTGCCGAGCCGGCAAGAAACTTGCCATCTATTTAACGCCCGTGCAATACTTGCCCGTCAGACCGCCTTCCGGACGCACCGGATCCCGCCGCCACCTTGGAAATGCATGAGCCGCACATACACCACGTTCTGCCTTCTTTTGAGCATCGCGCTATTTGCACTGTCGTTGGCATTGCCCGCATTTTCTTCAAGCAGTGGCGGCCACTATCCTGGCGCGCAAGCTCTCGTTGTTGGCATGGTGGAAGCCATCCTGGGTTTCTTCATGACGCTCGTTCACCCCAGTTCGTTCGGCGAGTCCGTGCCGCTGCTGTCGTGGTTCGCCAATCCGCTGCTGCTGCTGGCATGGATAGGCATCGTCGCCAGCAAACCGCCATTGGCCAGGATCACAAGCGTCCTTGCACTGGTGTTCTGGGCCTTGTTCCTGGCCGCGCGCAGCATTCCGACCGGGAGCACATCCCTGGAGGGTATCAGGACGGGGATCGGATATTGGGTGTGGTTTGCCAGCATCCTGGTCGCCCTGGTCGCCAGCTTTGGTGTCGAACAGGAACAGCCTGCACCGAAGGGGCGTACGGAACGCGAACGCTGGAATCCCCACTGAGAGTGGCCGCCAAGGGGCAAGCTCATGCAGGCACCGGAACGCGCTGGATCTGCGGCATGTACGGAATCTGCTTGTAGCGGCCCAGGGCTCGTTCCACCTGGTCCAGTCCAAGGTCCTCGGCGCGGCGATAGACTTGCAAGCCACGCCGGATACGCTCTTCGGTCGAGGCGAAATCGTTGAACCTGATCCCATTACCCCTTCCAAAGTAAGAGAACGCGAGCTTGGTGCGTCGCGCTAAATGTTTGACGATGTCCCAGTCGAACTGGCACTCGCTGCAGAGGGCAGCCGCGCTGGCCGGGACCGAGCCGGTGATCACGACCGACGACCTGGCGCTCGCTTGCGGCGAAGTAGCGGCGGCGCCGCAGGCTGGCAATGATGGTTCCTTGGATGGCGCTGTCGTGGCGCTGGAAAAACGGATGATCACTGCGGCGCTGGCCGAGAATGCGCATAACCACACCCACGCGGCGCGTCAGCTGGGACTATCGCGGGTTGGCTTGCTCAACAAGATGCGGCGTTACGGCATGCGCTGAGCGCTCAATGCGGGCAGCCGCCGTCGGAATCACATGCCGTGTATTGTTCCAGCAGATCGCGGCGCTCCGCGGTCAGCTTGGCGCGGCATAGCAGGTCGGTGCCGATCCAAAAGGACTGCTGTGTGCTTGCAGGACCTGCTTCGTATTCGCATGCTTTGTCGCGATAGGCTAGCCACGCTCGCTGCGATGCGCGAAGCCGCTCCTGGTTCACCTTGCCCAGTTTTTTCAGCTGGCGTTGGTAGAGCAGGTTCATATCCTTGTCCGCCTTCTGAAAGGTGAGCGCGGCGCAGTCGTTAATATCGTGTTGACTGCCGTTGAAATTGCACCTGCTTTGCTCAGGTTCCGCTGCACGTGCGCAGAACGATAAACAGAACATCATCAGTACGATCGCCGCATTTGGTTTCCATCTCATGGCCAGCCCCTCTCAATGTCGCATGACCCGGAACGGGTAATTGCACAATTGTCCACAAAATTGGATTGTGGGACAATGAGAAATTCATAGTCGTTCGACCCGAGGAAATCCATGCAATATCAACTGAGCGCCGTGTTGGCCGCCTGCGCGCTGCTGGCCGGCTGCGGTACGTCGACCATCCAACCGAGCCAACTGACGCCGTCAACCCGCGATGAGTGCCTCGTCGTGACGCAGGACCTTTCGTATACCACCACGACGATGGTGAAGTCGATTCACACGATCAAGCCGGGCATCTACCGCGCCGTGGTCGACAACAAGACCGGAACGTTCTTTGCGCGCGAAGGTTTTCCGATATCGTCGCGTGCAAAGAATTCGGATCCTGGTGATCCAGTATATTGGTATGGCGGCGGCGTATACCTTCCGTATGGCGCACCCGAGGGCCTCAAGCTTTTCATGTATGAATCAATGATGGTGGCGCAGCACCGTGGCAAGCTGGTCAATTTGGGTGATCCATCCAAACTCCCGGTTGGTGCGGAAAATGTCGATTTCCAAAACGGTCCTTGGGGTGTTTTGGGCAACGCGGTCGCAGGTGGCCTGGTTTCCGCCATGCGCGGGCCGGAAGGTACCATCGTGCTGTGGTCCTTCGAGAATGAGCCGGCATTTCGCCAGGCGGTCCTGGCCAGCAAGGCCAGTGGCAAGGCGTGCACACCGCCAGCTGCGTCGGACGAAACGCCGAAAAACGATGGCGTCTGAGTCGCTTCACCAAGCCGGTGTTCACAAGGACTGCGGGTCGAAGATGCCCTCAGTCTTTCAGGCGCCGTAAGGAAGCGTCGCCATGAAGCGCAAGCGGTATGTCCCTGGCCCAGCGATTTGACGACAGCGAAAATGTCAGCGCGCGCACCTGGTGGTACCAGCCCGCTGGCACATACAGCAGCTCGCCCGGGTTGACGATGCATTCGACCATGGCCGCCTGGCGCGCCAGCGGGAATTTGTCGTAGTCCGGCGCTTCCGGGTCGAATGGTGAGCCAAACAAAATCGCGTTCGCCTCGCGCGGGTAGAGGTATTCGTCGTGGTGGGGCGGCGCCAGGAAGATGCGCTTGCTGCCCCAGATCTGCGCGAAGATATTGTCGTCGTAGTCGCAGTGCAGCGGCGTGACCGTTCCCGCAGGGCCGATCCAGTAGCGTGGCGGCCCCATTTTTTCGAAATAACCGGGCCAGTGGCACAGGCGGTTCAACTCGCGCAGTTCCAGATTGCCCAGGTAGGGCGGCAGTTCGTGTTCGCCCGCAGCCACCAGGTTCAGGTAGTCGCCCATCGACATGTCCTGCATGGCGCGGTCGGGCGCGAAGGCGGTGTTGATGTAGTCGCCCACGCGCGCACGCACCGGCAGATGGGCATAGCGTTCGCGCAGTACCTGCGGCGTCAAGGCGCACAGTGGCCAACGATTGACCAGGCCCGTGATCAGGAAGGGCAGTCCCTGGGCCGCCAGCGCACGAAACGCAGCCGCGTTGAGCACGCCCATGCGCGGCACGGACGTGATGACCGGCTGTGCGCGCGCCGCGTGCTTGATCGCGCTGCGCATGGCGTCGATCGAGGTGACGCCGCGCACCTGCGCATCCTTGTGTTCGCGCGCCAGTTTTCTGGCGGCGGCGTCTTCGGCCGTGGCGAAGGCGGACGGCGGCAAGGGCGGCAGCTTGGGCGCCGCCTTGGACTTCATTACTTGCCGGTCTTGGCCAATTCAACGCGCATGGCGTCAATCACGGCCTTGTAGTCCGGTTTGCCGAAGATGGCCGAACCGGCGACGAAAGTGTCCGCGCCGGCGGCAGCGGCAGCGGCGATGTTTTCAATCTTGATGCCGCCATCGACTTCGAGCATGATGTCGCGGCCCGAATCGTCAATCATGCGGCGCGCGATGGCGATTTTTTTCAGCGCTTCGGGGATGAAGGATTGGCCGCCAAAACCCGGGTTCACGGACATGATCAGGATCATGTCGATCTTGTCCATCACGTGGTCGAGGAAGTGCAGGGGCGTACCTGGATTGAAGACTAGGCCGGCCTTGCAGCCATTGTCGCGAATGAGTTGCAGCGAGCGGTCAATGTGCTCCGAGCCTTCCGGATGGAAGGTGATGATGTTGGCGCCCGCCTTGGCAAAGTCGGGGATGATGCGGTCGACCGGCTTGACCATCAAATGCACGTCAATGGGCACCTGCACGTGCGGGCGGATCGCTTCGCACACCAGCGGGCCGATGGTCAGGTTGGGAACATAATGGTTATCCATGACGTCGAAGTGGATGATGTCGGCGCCGGCGGCA
>JBJMVX010000334.1:0-3394 GCA_045810445.1 Massilia sp. | reverse complement strand
CTGGCTGGCGAATATGATGTGGTGCTGGTGGTGCGCAGCGATGGCGTGCTTGCGGCCGACATCCGGCCGCTGGTGCGCGTGTCCGTCACCGTGATCGTGGAGCAGAATGGCCGTCGCGAAATGGGTTCGTCCGGTGGTGGCGGGCGCTACAGCTATGATTACTTCAGCGACCAGATTCTCGACAAATACGCGACCGAAGCAGTCAAGGCGGCTGTGGTGAATCTGGACGCACGCCCCGCGCCGGCAGGCCCCATGACCATCGTGCTCGGACCAGGCTGGCCCGGCGTGCTGCTGCACGAAGCCATTGGCCACGGCCTGGAAGGCGACTTCAACCGCAAGGGTTCGTCCGCGTTTTCCGGCCGTATTGGCGAGCGCGTCGCTGCCAAGGGCGTGACCGTGGTGGACGATGGCACCCTGGCCGATCGTCGCGGCTCGCTCAATATCGATGACGAAGGCAATCCGACCCAGTGCACGACGCTGATCGAAGACGGTATCCTCAAAGGCTATATCCAGGACACCATGAATGCGCGCCTGATGAAGATGCCGGTGACCGGCAACGCGCGCCGTGAATCGTTTGCGCACCTGCCGATGCCACGCATGACCAACACCTATATGCTCGCTGGCGACAAGGACCCCGAGGAAATTCTGGCTTCGGTCAAGAACGGCCTGTATGCGGTCAACTTTGGCGGCGGCCAGGTCGACATCACCAATGGCAAGTTCGTGTTTTCCGCCAGCGAAGCCTACATGATCGAAAACGGCAAGGTCACCTACCCGGTCAAGGGCGCGACCTTGATCGGCAATGGACCGGATGTGCTGAACCGGGTATCGATGATTGGCAACGACATGCGCCTGGACGCGGGCGTGGGCGTGTGCGGCAAGGAAGGCCAGAGCGTGCCTGTGGGTGTGGGTCAGCCGACCCTGCGCATTGAAGAGGTGACCGTGGGCGGCACGGCGTAAAGAATGGCATGCGGGGCAAAATGTCTAGACCAATAAAGCGCTTGCCAAGCCGGCGCTGTTGTTGCTATAGTCAAAGCCGAACTTTTGGAACTTGCCATGCACAGCAACGTATTTTTTACCTGCCAGTTTTATTTTAGCCATTCCAACCCAAAGGCGGTGGAGTAGCGGCAGGTTCACGTAGCGACAACGAGATCCAGCAAGAATCCAGAAAAACCGCCAACGATGGCGGTTTTTTTTTGACCCGCATTTTGACATTTACTTATCCAGACGGAGAACAGCATGCCACGCACCGACGACCTTCGCATACGCGAAATGAAGGAATTGACGCCGCCCTCGCACCTGATACGCGAGTTTGCGTGCGGCGAGGCAGCTGAACAGACTGCAGCCAATGGCCGCGTTGCCCTGCATCGCATTCTGCATGGCCAGGATGACCGCCTGATGGTGGTGATCGGTCCATGCTCGATCCACGATACCAAGGCAGCGATGGAGTATGCGCGCCTGCTGGCGCCGCAGCGCAAGCGCTTTGCGGGCGAGCTGGAAATCGTCATGCGCGTGTATTTTGAAAAGCCACGCACGACGGTGGGCTGGAAGGGCCTGATCAACGACCCGTACATGGACAATAGTTTCCGCATCAACGACGGCTTGCGCATGGCGCGCGAGCTGCTGCGCGACATTAACGAACTGGGCCTGCCTGCCGGGACAGAATTTTTGGACGTGATCAGCCCTCAGTACATTGCCGACCTGATCAGTTGGGGCGCCATCGGTGCCCGCACCACGGAGTCGCAAGTGCACCGCGAGCTGGCCTCGGGCCTGTCCTGTCCTGTGGGTTTCAAGAACGGCACGGATGGCAATATCAAGATCGCCGTGGAAGCGATCAAGGCGGCGTCCCAGCCTCACCATTTCCTGTCCGTTACCAAAGGCGGCCACTCGGCCATCGTGTCGACCAACGGCAACGAGGATTGCCACATCATCCTGCGCGGGGGGAAAACCCCGAACTATGACGCGGCCAGCGTGGAACTGGCTTGCCAGCAGATCGCGGCGCAAGGCTTGGCGGCACGCTTGATGATTGATGCATCCCACGCCAACAGCTCGAAGAAGCCGGAAAACCAGATTCCCGTGTGTGCGGACATCGCGGCCCAGGTGGCGGCGGGCGACGAGCGCATCGTTGGCGTGATGATCGAGTCGCATCTGGTGGCTGGTCGCCAGGATCTGGTGCCGGGCAAGGAACTGGTGTATGGCCAGTCGGTGACGGATGGCTGCATTGATTGGAACAGCAGCGTGCAGGTGCTCGAAGGTTTGGCGGAATCCGTGCGGCAGCGGCGCCTGCGGCGCGAGCCTTGAGTCATGGCATAGCGGGTAATATGCAGCCTTCATTGGCAAGCGTTGCCCGGTATTTTCGCATTGGACTGGAGCTAGGCATTTGCCATCCCGATCAGGTGAGAGCGTGGGCGATCTCCGTCATCGATCAGATGGCGGAACCGCCTGGCGAGATCATCGAAGCCTCTTGGCAAAAGCCGCTGGCACAGCAGATTTCAGACCTCAACGACATTAAAGGTGAGCCGGACCTGGAGCTTGTTTGCGGGTACTTGCTTGGTACCCTGGCGTCGACCATGACGCCCTCCGACGACACGTTTCTGCAGGCCTTGGGCCTCGCGATGCAGGTAGCACGCGCACTGGGCTTTTCCGAGCTTTACGATCGCCTCAATGGCATTGATGACGGGCTTGCACTGGCGACCAGCCAAACTTACGGAAGCGTTGCCGAGTGGCGCAGGGAATTCGACATCGTCCTGCGCGAATACGCGATTCCACCCTGTTTTTGATCGTGCGAAATAGCTTGACAAGGATTCCGTCCACTCCTAAAGTGATATCACTTTGATGTCACTTACATGAGGGGAATCGAGCATGAAAGCAGCACACACCCGCCGCGAAAAGGCGTTCTCATCGACGAATGGCTACCTTGCAGCCTGTGCCGGCGTCGCTTTTTTGTTGGGCGCCGCATGGATGTTCAATACGGGCGTTGAGGCGCCTGGCGCCGTTTCGCCGTTTATTGCCGCCTTGCTGATGGGGCTGGCCGGCGCGTTGTGCTTGACCGGTCTTTTCATGTTGCAGCCTAATGAAAGCGCCATCCTCACGCTGTTTGGCAAATACATCGGTACCGACAAAAGCGAAGGCTTGCGTTGGGCCTTTCCTCTTTATCTCAAGCGCCGCCTGTCGCTGCGTGCCCGCAATTTCAACGCGCCTACGCTTAAGGTCAACGACAAGCGCGGCAACCCGGTGGAGATCAGCGCCGCAGTTGTCTGGCGCGTGCGTGATACTGCGCAGGCGGTGTTCGAGGTCGACGATTTCGAGCGCTATGTCGCGATCCAGGCCGAGGCTGCGCTGCGCCATCTGGCCTCGCAGTACGCCTACGACGAAGGCGAAGGTCTGGCCGAGGGAG
>JBJMVX010000333.1:0-9403 GCA_045810445.1 Massilia sp. | reverse complement strand
GGGCACCAACCAAGCCACCCACGGCTGGCCCCAGGGGCCCGGTGGCCAGGGAGGTCGTCAGGCCGATGGCGGCACCGACTGCGCCCCCGGTGGCCGCGCCTTCCAGTACGCCAACGGGCGACTCTTCGGCCCCTGGCGACTGGATACGGTCACCGCCAATGGCCGTCAAGTCGTGCTGACCTGGTTGGTTGAGGAAGAAGGAGGAAATGCGGTCCTCATCGACGCCTGCACGCATCAATTCTTCTCTGGCATTGGCGATCTGGTCTTGTAATAAGAAATGTCCTGCAACAATGGTCGACATGGTGTGGCCCTCCGCCAACTATGGGATTCCAGCATGCGCCTGCTGGCCCCGCGCTTCCGTACGCTGGCGCACACCCAGCCTTACTGCCAGTGACCGTAAGCGTTCCCATAGTCCACCTCAGGCACGGGCTGGGGCTGCCATGCACGGGGGTCGACCCGGTAGTACTTGAACAGCTCGCCAAACAGCGCACCATGGCGCTCGGCCATCTGCCAGGGCTTCTCGAAGAAGGTTTCGGTGGCCACTGCAAAAAATTCTGCGGGGCTGGTGGCGCCATAGTGATCCATCACGCTGTGCTGACGGTACATGGCCTCCATGCGCAGGTTGGCAAAGTCGCGCGAGAGCACCTCGGACCAGTTGCGGTAGTTGGTGGCGCTGCCCAGGTAGGGCGCGCCATTGTTGTTGCCCGATTCGCTATCAAGCTGGTGGGCAAACTCGTGCAGCACCACGTTCTGCCCGTCAGTCCAATCATGGGCGCCGTGCAGCACATGGTCCCAGGACAGCACCACCCGGCCATCGCCCCAGGACTCACCCAGCAAGTCCTGGCGCGCCTCGGTGACCACACCGGCTTCGTCGACCTGTTTGCGCGGCACCATGAAGGCGCTTGGATAGACCAGAATGGTGTGCAGGCCTGGATACACGCCCGTCGGTCGGTTCAGTAGCAACAGACAGGCCAGGCCGGCAATGGTGACGCGCATCTCGTCATCCACGACCAGGCCGTCGCAACCGACAAACTTCTTCTGATGCAAAAACTGCTGCACCAGCTTGTTCAACTGGTGCTGGAGCTCGCCGGACATGCGCGTGTAGATGGGAATATTCCGCTTTAGCAGAGCGTGCCAGGCGGGGCTGATGGGCCGGGCCAGCACCCGTTTGAGACGCCAGGCTGGCAAGCCATAGACGAGCGCAAGTCCCGCGACCAGCACGGCAAGGAGGATCAAGGGTATCATCAGGCTTCCTGTGGCAGATGAAACGCTTGCGCGAGCAAGCGGTATGAATGTTGACGAACCTGGGGATCGAAGGCCCAGGTGTTGACGACGATCTCGTCCAGGCCCAGGCTGGTGGCCAGGGCCGTGATGCGCGCGGCCACCTGGGGCCCAGTTCCCACCAACGCCTTGCTGCGCAACTGGGCGATGCGCGCCGATTCGGCCGCGTTAAAGGCGTAGGCCGCCGCCTCCTCGGGCGCAACCAGCGGGCCCAGCAAACCCTGCTCGAAGCGCACCCGCCAGTATTCACGCGTCATCAACTGACGCTGCGCCTCCGCTTCCGAGTCCGCTGCCAGCGCCCATACGCAGATGGTGGGCTGGGGCGTGGGAAAGCGCGCACTGGGCCGATAATTGTCCCGGTACAGCGACAAAGCCTGCTCCACGCCCTGTCCATCGCTGAAAAAATAGGCGTAGGCATAAGGCAGCCCCAGATGGGCGGCCAGTTGGGCGCCATAATCCGAACTGCCCAGTATCCACATTTCCGGGCTACCCGGCCCCTGCGGCTGGGCCGTGATGGCGCGGTAGGGATGGCCTTCAGGCATGCGTTCGCCCGCTAGCCACTGCTGCAAGTCCATGATCTGACGCGGAAATTCTTCGGCCGAGGGACTGGCGTGGGGATTGAGGGCACGCGCCGTCAGACGGTCCGAGCCGGGCGCCCGTCCCAGGCCCAGGTCGATGCGGCCAGGGGCGATGGCTTCGAGCACGCGAAACTGCTCGGCCACCTTGAGCGCCGCGTAGTGCGGCAGCATGATGCCCGCGCTGCCGACCCGGATGCGCGTGGTGGTCGCAGCAATGGCGGCCATCAGCACTTCCGGCGCACTGCCCACGATACTGCTGCTGTTGTGGTGCTCGGAGAGCCAGTAGCGCGCGTACCCTAGCGTTTCACAATGGCGCGCCAAGGCCAGCGTGTGGGCAATCGCGTCCGCCGGCGTACTGCCTTTGGACACGGGCGACTGGTCAAGGACGGACAGTTTCATGGCGGATGCCGGCTCAGGCGGCCTTGGCGCTGAACCAGGCGTCAAGCGCATCGGCATTGCCGATTAATTTGCCGCCAATGAACACTTGCGGCCAGGTCGATTGGCCAGACACGGCCCGCAGCACGCTGCCATTGATCTTCTGGTTCTGGGTGATTTCGGTATAGCGCAGGCCATGCGCGGTCAGCGCCGCCTTGGCGCGCGCGCAATGCGGACAACCCGGCTTGGCAAAAATGACGACAGGCTCGGGCACGCTGGCTTGGGAATTAATATAGCGCAGCATGGTCTCCGCATCGGAGACTTCGAAAGGATCGCCTTCCTTGTCCGCTTCGATGAAAACCTTGTCGATGATCCCATCCTTGACCAGCATCGAATAGCGCCAGGAGCGCATGCCAAAGCCCAGGTTGCGCTTGTCGACCAGCATGCCCATGCCAGCAGTGAAGTCGCCATTGCCATCCGGGATGACGGTGATATTGGCCGCATCCTGGCCCGCCTTCCATTCGTTCATCACGAAAGCGTCATTGACCGAGATGCAGATGATGTCGTCCACGCCGTTCTGCTTGAACACGGGCGCGAGCTCGTTATAGCGCGGCAAATGGGTCGAGGAACAGGTGGGCGTATACGCGCCAGGCAAGGAAAACACCACCACGGTTTTCCCTTTGAACAGGGCATCGGTGGTGATGTCCTGCCACTGGTCATCGGGCCGCGCCTTGAACGTGACCTTGGGGACGGGTTTGCCTTCCAGCGCTGCGGGAGTGGGGAGCATGGTATTCCTTTCGGGCTAAGGGTTGGGGGTGACACTGCCACTGGAGCCCACATGGGGCCCGTTGACAGCATTTCAATCAGAATTTGACAGCATACGCCAACGCAAGCGGGGCCAGGCTGCGGCAAAACCGCAGGCTGACCCCGCATGGCTGGTGTGGGAGCGGCTGGCCCGCCCCTGCTTATTCCTTGCTGGTACCCGGCGCCGCACCAAACAGGGCAGCGACGAGCGGATCGCGCGCCACCGGACTGCGGTTCACGCGGATGGCGTAATGGGTGTCGTCGGCCAGGATGTGAAAGTGACGGCCATTGCCGGCCATGCTTTGTTCACGCAGGCCAGGACGCTCCTTGCGCGGTGGCGCGCCTTCGCGCTTGGGCTGCACGATGGCGGCCAGGAAGGCCTTGACACGGTCGGGATCGGGCGAAATCTGGTACACGGCCTTGCCCAGGTAGGTGGCCGTGCCTTCGATGTAGCGGGCCAGCTCGATAACGCCCGCTTCGCGCAGGTCGCGGATGTATTTACGAGCGCCAGAGGGCGAAAACTTGAGGAACCAGGCGATTTCGTCAGCCAGCATTTCGTGGGTCGACAACTCGCCGATCAGCTTTTGCATGTTTTCAATGCGGCGTTGGGTGGCCGAGGTGGAGCGCACACGCTCGATCGGGGCCATGGAAATGGGCGGCCGCTCGGCCGGTTGGGGGGCGACCCTTTCAATCAGGGACGAATTGGTGGCATTGTGATGTGTAGTCAGCTCACCTTGCGCTGCGTTGCGCTCGTTATTAGTTGCATGCATTTGAATGCTCCATCAGAAAAGATAGTCGTTTGGTCCGGCCGGGTTGTACCGTTTGACTGGTAAACAACACATCGGTTCCGTCCTTCTGTCATTCATAGTGCCTGCGCCAGATCAACAGTTCTGTGCGCCATCGAACACTCCGGAACAATTTGCTTCCTACCGTCATCTTTTCCTCGCATCCATTGTGTGCGTTGGCGTACAGATTGGCCGGGCCCGCTTCGGTAAGCTGACCAGGTTCGCGCGATTGTCGCGTGTGCACGACTCCGATGCATCCCTGTTTGCCGGCTTCGGCGGGCAGCACTTCTAAAAGGAACCATGATGAAAATGACCACACTGCTGGCTGCTCTGCTGTCTGTTGCCGCCCTCACCGCTTGCGAGAAATCCGCCCCGACGGTTGTCACCCCAACGGTCGAAGTACCAGTGGCCGTCCCCGGTCCTGCCGTTGCCGTGCCTGTGCCCGGTCCTGCTGGCGCCCCTGGCGCGCCTGGCGCCCCTGGTGCCGAAGGCGCCAAAGGTGAGCCTGGCAAAAATGGCGATTCCGTGATCGTGGTTCCGGAAAAATCCAACTAAGTCTGCCCAGTATCGGCTTGGCGCAAGCTGCCTACGCGCCAGCATGTCCTCCTCGGACATGCTGGCGCGTTGGCGTTTGTGCAGCCCGCGTTTTTGTCGTGAAATGCGCACAAATGCAGCGTATTGATACGCTTCGCATCGGCGCACCGAACTCTTAGCCCTGCCCCCTGGTCGAAACTCACAACCGCAGTTTGCGGATGCGAGCCTTCATTCAACGATCTGGGAGCTACTGTGAGAACAACAAAGACGATTGCCCTGGTCCTGGCCATCTCCAGCAGTGCCGGCCTGTGCGCCGCACAAGACATCAATCCTTCCTGGTACATCCAGCCTAGCGTATCGGCCATACAGCCCGATACCGCGTTTGGCGTCGACCGCCGTGACTGGGGCCTGGGCCTCAGGTTCGGCAAGCCCGTGAGCCCCTCGTGGGACCTGCAGATGGGCATGAGCCATGCACGCGACAAGGACGGCAGCGCCCGCTACCGCCAAACCCTGCTTGACGTGGACGCCCTGCTGCTATTTTCGCGCCGCAATGTGCGGCCCTTCCTGCTGTTCGGCCTGGGCGCCGAACGCGACAACGTCGACAATGTCTTGCGCAATGTGCGCCGCACCTCGCCCTTCGTCAGTGCCGGCTTCGGCTTCCAGATGGGTTTCACCGACCGCCTGGCCATGCAATTGGACTTGCGCGATGTCCATGGGCGCTTGCGCGACCGCGACGCTTTTGGTTTTCGCAACAGTAATAACTACTACCTGACCCTAGGCTTGAACTATGCCTTCAGCGCTCCACCGGCGCCGCCTGCCCCGCCGCCGGAACCGCCACCGCCGCCTGTGGCCCAGGTGACGCCACCGCCGCCCGCCCCGCCAGCCCCGCCGCCGCCACCACCGCCGCCGCGCTTTGAAAAAGTCACCCTGTCGGCCACCGAGCTGTTCGCCTTCAACAGCGCCACGCTGCGCCTGCCCCAGCCGCGCCTGGACAGCATTGCCGAAGCCATGGCGGCTGATCCCAGCATTACCGATGTCGACATCAATGGCTATGCCGACCGTCTGGGCAGTTCGAAATACAACCTGAAACTCTCGCAGCGGCGGGCCGACGCGGTGCGTACCTATCTGGTCAACAGGGGCGTCGCGCCAGAACGGCTGAAAGCCCACGGCCTGGGCGAGGCCAATCCAGTGGTCTTTTGCACCAACAAGCGGCGCGCCGATCTGATCCAATGTTTGGAACCGAACCGACGCGTCGAAGTCGAGCAAATTACCATTCAAAAGCGCGTGCAATAGGGCCGCGCCCATCAGCAAGAAGAGGAGTTGGCCACAATGGAAGGTCGTGAATGGTTGCCGTATTCAAAGCAGTTGCGCCACGTGATGCGCTGCGCCATGGACGAGTGGTTCCGTCACCGCGCGGCCAGCAAGGGCGCCGCCTTGGCCTTTTACACCGCGTTTTCCATCGCGCCTATCCTCGTGCTGGTCATTGCCGTGGCTGGCTTCTTCTATGGTGCCGAAGCGGCCCAGGGACAGTTGCTGGTCGAGCTGAAGAGTTTGCTGGGGCGCCAGGGGGCCGAGGCCGTGCAGTTGGTGTTGGCCGGGGCCCGCAACAAGGAAGGCGGCCTGTGGGCCACTATTGTCGCCACTGTCCTCTTGCTGGTGGGTGCGACGACCGTGTTTGCCGAGTTAAAAGACAGTCTCGATGAAATCTGGAACCTGCCTGCGCCCACCGGCAATAGCTGGTGGAACCTCGTGCGCACGCGCCTGCTGTCCTTCAGCCTGATCCTGGTACTGGCCTTCCTGCTCATGGTCTCGTTGGTGGTCAGCGCTGCGCTCGCGGTCCTGGAACACTATGTGGGAGGGCTATGGAAACAGGCCACGGTGCTGCTGTCCTGGCTGTCGTGGGCCATCAGTTTTGGCGTCATTGCCCTGCTTTTTGGCGTCATCTACAAATTGCTGCCGAGGGTACGCCTATCCTGGCGCGACGTCACCATAGGCGCCTTGGGGACAGCGGCCCTGTTCACCCTGGGGAAATATTTGATCGGGCTCTACATCGGCAATAGTGGCGTGGCCAGCAGTTTTGGCGCGGCCGGCTCCATGATTGCCCTGCTGCTGTGGGTCTACTATTCGGCGCAAATCTTTTTCTTTGGCGCCGAATTCGCCCGCCAGTACGCCCTGCAAATGGGCAGCTTGCGCGATAAACCAAGTGCGGAAACCGGCGCGCCCAAGGTCGCTGCCCTGGCCTGAGTCGACGATGGACCGGGCCGTGCGGGCCGGCCGGCCTGGTGGGCTTATTCGCCCAGCAGTTCGGCCAGCACTTCCATGCCTTCGACGCGCTCGGCCACGACCTTGATCACCACCACCACTGGCACACCGAGCAAGAGGCCCCACACGCCCCACAACCAGCCCCAGAACAAGAGGCTGACAAACACCGCAGCCGGGTTCATCTTGGCGATACGGCCCGTCATCCAGGTGGCAATCACGGTGCCCACCAAGGTAGCAATGCCCAGCGAGGCGCCGGTTACCAGCAACACCGAACGCAGGGACTCGAACTGCATGAAGGCCGCCATGCCGGTGGCAACCGTGATCAGCAAGGGGCCGAAATACGGCATGATGTGCAGCAGCCCTGCCACGATGGCCCAGGCACCCGCATTTTCCAGCCCGATGGCGCGCAGGGCAATCCACATCATCAGTGCCAGCAAGGTATTGGTCACCAGTAGCATGAACATATAGTTCTGGATCGAGGTGTTGATGTCGTCCAGGATATGCACGGTCACGCGCTTGCGGCTAAGCGATGGCCCGGTCAGCTTGACCAGCTTGCGCTTGAAGGTGTCGCCAGATAGCAGCAAGAAAAACACCAGAAACACCACCATGGTGGCCTGTGAAATAAAACCCAGGACGCCCATGGACGCTGGCAATACCCAGTCCATGATGCGAAAACTGCTGGCGCCCTCGACCACCGGTGGCTTGCGCTGCACGGCGCGGCGCTCCTCGCCAGAGATGTTGGCAGCCTGCTCGATCTGGGCCGCCGCGGCCTGCACCTGAGCGATGGTGCTGGGCGTGCCGTCGTTGGTATTGCGCAGCATCTTGGTGACCTTGTGGGTGATGCGGGGCAAGTCGTCGACGATATTAAAAAATTCGTTTTGCAGGCGGTGGCCGAAGCCGGCCATGGCGCACACGATGGCCACAGTGACCAGGGTAGCGCCTATGGGGCGCGGGATGCGCACGCGTTCGAGCCAGTTGACGAGAGGGTTGAGCGTGTAGGCGAGGAATATCCCCAGCAGCAGCGGCACCAGGAAATCCTGGGCCCACTGCAGGGCGTACACGAATGCAATGCTGGCAATGATGCCCAAGGCCAGACCGCGCGCATTGACATGGATGGGAAGTCGCAAGCCATTGCCATGCTCGGTCAGCGCCTCGCTGCCAGCAGGTTCAGGGGTGGTCGGTTCGACAGGATCGGCAAGCTGCATGGCAAGTTCTAGAAAAAGGGGCAAGGTGTAAAAAGGCCGGCCTCAGGGGCCGGCCAGAATCGGTCGCGACCGGTTCGGATTACTTGACGCGAACGTCGTTCTTCACGGATGTTACACCTTTCACGCCGCGCGCCACTTCCGCGGCACGGGCCGCATCGCGCGGATCGGCCACGAAACCGGACAATTGCACATCACCCTTGAAGGTTTCGACATTGATTTCCGAGGCTTTCAAGGTAGGTTCATTGAACAGCGAAGCCTTGACCTTGGCCGTGATGACGGTGTCGTCAACATACTCGCCCGTGCCTTCACGGGTAGGGGTGGACGCGCAGCCGGCAACGGCGAGCAGGGAGGCGGCAAAGATCATGGTAGCGAAGCGTTGTGCGATTTTCATGTGAAACTCCTTGGTGGTTGGACAAACAATGTGCTCACAATGAGCTTGGCAAGAAACCTTATTTACCGTACTGCGATTTGGCGTTGGCAACGCAGCTGTCTTTTGCGGCGCCGGCAAAGGCGTCGCATTTTTCCAGCGCGACCTTGTATTCAGCATCGCGCTTGTCATCGCGTGCATCGGTGCGCGCTTCGATGGCTTTCTTGTCGGCCTTGGCATCGGCCTGGGCCGCAATCAGGGTGGCCTTGGCCTGCTTGACACAGACATCCTTCTCGTTACCGGTCAGGGCATCGCATTTCGCCTTGTCCAGATCGTAGTTGGCGTCTGCAATTTTCATGCGCGAGTGCGTGAAGGCCTTCAGGGTATTCTTGTAGAGTGCGTCGGCCTCTTCTTCGGTACGCACCCGGGCCGCTTTCGCCTCGGCGATGCACACATCTTTCGGGTTGCCCGTCACGCTATCGCAGCGGGCCCGTGCCACCTTGTAATCGGCGGCAGCGCGGTCCTGGGCCTGGGCATGGGCTGCCTTCGCTTCGGCGCTGGGGGCGGCCTGGGCAGCGGCGCCGAGCGCCATGACGGCAAAAAATGTACTTTGCAGGAACAGGGTTTTCATCTTGTTTTTCTCCACGGACGGTGAACACTAGCCACCGTTTTACAGCAGAGTTCTTGGCTTGTCCGTTCGCTGGCGTACATAGGAAACAGCAGAGTTACGCCATGCAAATTGGGTGCGACACCGCACAGACCCAGGCAGCGCTCATGCTTATTCTGACCCTACACTTTTGTCAGGAGAACAACATGAAATCCACGTACACCCTTACCGCACTTGTCCTCGCTTCTTCCGCCCTGCTCGGCGGTTGCGCCAGCACCCCGTCGCAGAGCACGCAATACAGCACCGCCTACAACGATGGCGGCTTCAACGCAGCTACCAACTCCTCGGGTTATGGCGTCATTGAAAACATCCAGGTTACCCGCGCTGCCGGCAGCACCACGGGCACCGGCGCTGTCGTTGGCGGTCTGGTCGGCGCGCTGGTCGGCAACCAGGTCGGCAGTGGCACGGGCCGCGCAGCAGCGACTGTCGCTGGCGCAGTCGGCGGCGCTGCCATTGGTAACAATGTCGAAGGGCGCAACGCCAACAATGGTCACGATGTGTACCAGATCAGCGTGCGTCTGGACAATGGCGACTACCGCACCATC
>JBJMVX010000332.1:0-3313 GCA_045810445.1 Massilia sp. | reverse complement strand
TTCATCGCCTTCTTTCTGTGCGCGGAAAGTGGTCGCCATGAAGAAGGCGGTGATGGCCAAAATCAGGAAGCCCAGCCACAGGTTCGAGTCGCGCGCTGCCTGCGGTGCCAGGCCGCTGATGGCGCCGATGAAGGAAATCCAGGCGCCCGCCTGCACCAGCATGCCGAAGCCGAACACCAGGCGCTGACGCTGGCGCAAACCGACCCAGGCCACGCCCGCGCCTTCCAGCGCCCAGGCGGCCGAGGTCCAGCGACCATCTAACGCAAACGGCAGCGCCAGCGTGCCAAACACCAGTCCCAGCGCGAGGAAGGATTCCACCAGCAGTTTGAGCTTGCCGGCACGGCGGCGCCACAACACCATCGCCAGCACCGTGTAGAAGACGCCAAAACCCAGCGCCGACAGTGCATTGCCAAACACCACGTGTTTCATCATCCCCAGTTGCAGGCTGAAGGCGGCCATGGCAGTGCCGAACACGACGGTCGCATCGACATAGGCTTTCTGGACGGCGGCCTGACGCTGGGCATAAATGATGGCAATGGCCACATAGAACAGGAAGAACAGGATCAGGAATAACTGCGCCGACAGATAGTGTTCATCGGCGACGTAGCGCTGCACGCCCCATGCCGTGCCGATCAGGAAGGTAAAGCCAAAGCCGAGCAGGTTCAGCGAGCGCCAGGTGCGCTTGAGGCCTATGCCCAGGATGCCGGCGTTGAGCAAGGCATAGTAAGAGAACAGGCCAATGTGGCTGCCATGGCCGGTCGAGGTGAGGATGGGCGCCACGAAGCCGCCGCTGATGCCAAACACGGCCAGCCACACGGCATCCTGCAGCACCGCCAGCAGGCAGGTGAACACGGTCAGCACAAACAGCAGGGTGAAGGCCATGCCGGGCGGAATCAGGCCATACAGGTGGAAGGCCCCAAAGGTGACCAGCATCAAAATCGCCAGCGCGGCGCCCTGGATCGGCAGCGCGAGATTGCGGTGCGTAAGACGCAAGCGCCAGCCCCAGACCAAAAGGCCAATATCGGCCAGGACGATGCCGGCCAGGCGCAGTTCGATGGGCACGGTGACACGTTCGGAGGCGTACTTGAGCAGGAAGCTCACGCCGATGAACAGGATCAGCAGGCCCATCTTGGCGACCAGGTTGCCGGTGAACAGCCAGTTTTTAGCGGCCAGGAGCCAGGCCGGCGGCGGCGTAGGCGCTGCGCGTGCCGGTGCAGGCCGAGGTGGCGGGACAAACTCCGGTTCCACTGCAGGAACCGGCGCGGCTGGCGGCACTGGCGATTGCGCCACGTCGACTACGTTCACTACTGCGGCAAGCGGGGCGACCTCCGGTTCCGGCTCAAAGGCGGGCTCTTCCACTGGCGCTCGCGGGAAGACAGGCGTGGCGGGCGCTGTGCGCGGTGGTGGAAACACCGGCGGTGGTGTTGGCGCCGGTTCCGGTGTTGGTGGTGCGACCACGATGGCAGGCGCGGCGGGAGCGTCGCGCCCGGCGCTGCGCAAGGTCTCGATTTCCTTGCGCAGGCTGCGCACCAGGTCCTCGAGATCGCTAAGGCGCTTTCGTAGACCGCGCGATGAAATCGCTGCGGCAATGAACGGGTAGCCGAAAAAGAACAGCACCCCGAAAAATAGTAGTTCGCCCATGCCTGCCCTTAACTTGCCATTTTAGAAAAATTTCCGATACGAATTGTAGCGCGCTGGTCTGACGACATGCATATTTATTTGTCAACACTTGGTTTTGCCGCAAAAAACCATCGATTGACATTTCTTGCAAGAATGTTAGCGTGGCAGCTCACCCATTCGAGGAGTTCTCCATGCGTCGTTCCCTGTTGCTCGTCTTGCTGGCCCTGCCTACCACCGTGGTTTATGCGGCCGACCCAGCCTTGACCGGCGCGATCGCGCGCGACTACGACGCCAAACTCGCGCCCCTGTTCGAGCACCTGCACCGCAACCCCGAACTGTCGTTCATGGAAACCAAGACGGCTGCCCGCCTGGCCAAGGAACTGCGCGAGGCCGGATTCGAAGTGACCGAAGGCGTGGGCAAGACAGGTGTGGTGGCGATCCTGAAGAATGGTCCCGGACCGCTGGTGCTGGTGCGCTCGGACATGGACGGCTTGCCGGTCCAGGAAAAATCGGGCCTGCCGTATGCGTCGACCGTGATCCAGAAAGACATGAGCGGGCGCGATGTGCCGGTCGCCCACTCCTGTGGCCACGACATTCACATGACCAGCCTCGTGGGCACGGCGCACCAGATGGCGGCCATGAAGGGACGCTGGAAAGGAACCCTGATGCTGGTCGGCCAGCCTGCCGAAGAACGCGTGGGCGGCGCGCGCGACATGATGAAGGATAATATTTATCCCCGCTTCGGCAAGCCTGATTACGCGCTGGCGATGCACGTACACGCTGGCATCGAAGCGGGCAAGATCAATGTAAGCGACGCGCCGTATTCCGGCGTCGATACGCTGGAAATTACCATCCCGGGCGTGGGCACCCACGGCGCCTCGCCACACACCGGCAAGGACCCTGTGGTCCTGGGCGCGCAGATCGTTCTGGCGCTGCAGACCATCATCTCGCGCGAACTGGCGCCGCGTGAACCTGGCCTCATTACCGTTGGCTCCTTCCACGCAGGGACCAAGCCGAATATCATTTCCGACATGGCCAAGTTGGAACTGACGGTGCGATCCGAAAGTCCGGAAACACGCGACCTGCTGCTCAAGGCAATCAGCCGGGTGACCTTGAACACGGCGCGCGCTGCGGGCATGCCAGAGAATCTGCTGCCGGTCGTGAAGATGACGGACGACCCTTCGCTGCCGGTCATTAACGACACCAAGCTCTCCTCGCGTCTGAAAGCGGTGTGGATCGACAAGCTCGGTGCCAGCGCTTACGACGCCAATTACAAACGCAGCTCCATGGTGGCCGAAGACTTCGGTTACTTCACGCGCGAGCCGTATATTCCCAGCGTCTACTTCAGCATCGGTGGTACGTCGGCGGCAGACCTGGCTGCGGCCGCCAATGGTGGACCTGCGGTGCCGAATAACCACAGCCCCCTGTTCAAGGCCGTGCCTGACCTGTCGATCAAGACCGGGATTGAGGCGACTGTTGTGGCCTTGCTGGACTTGATGAAGAAATAGGGTCTTCACGGATTGTGGGTCTTCGGAGCACCGTGAGCCGCGTCATCGCCATCACACTGTCCTTGCGAAAGCGAGGACCCATGCTGAGCTAGCAGAGTATGGGTCCTCGCTTTCGCAAGGACAGTGTGATGGAGGGCCGCGGCTCGCGGAGCTCCGAAGGGCCACATTTCGCGAAGAACCTATTT
>JBJMVX010000331.1:0-34495 GCA_045810445.1 Massilia sp. | reverse complement strand
TCCGGGTAACTCCACGACTGGATGGCACCGGAAGTTTTGAAGACTTCCAGCGCAAAGCCCACTACGTGAAATAGCGTGATCGCCTTCAATTCATCGATCGTTTCCAGTTTGGTCCACACCATCCACACCTGAATCGCAATCGCGACCACCAGCAGCACATCGTAACGCGGCAGGCCCAGTATCCCTTGGCGCGGGATACAAAAAACCGCGGCAAAGAACAAGCCGACAAATAGGCAGGAACGCGCTTCCTTGATGCCAAAATAAAGAAACTCGACAAGAAAACGCATTGCACCGGTCAGTTGCGGACGTGCGAGACCATTCATCAGGTGGGTATCGAAGGAACTGAGGCGCAGGTTAAGGCGACTGGCGGACAGGGCAAGGTTCATGCAGATCCAGGATGGGTGTGAGCGCGCTCTGCATTCACGTCGTGTGACAACTGCGCAAACCGTTGATTGTGCAGTTGATGGGCAAGTGCCGGCAATTGTACTAGCTCGGACTGGACCTGACAGCTGGCGACCGGTGACGGGCAGTTTCCGGCGCGCGCCATGCTTCTATCCAGTCGATCAACTGGTTTCCGGGAATGGGGCGTCCCATGAAATGACCTTGGCCCTGGTCGCATCCCAGCGCCGCCAGCAAATGCCAGACCGCCTCGCTTTCGATGCCTTCGGCGACCACGCGCAAGCCCAGATTATGGCCCAGGTCGATGGTGGAACGGACGATCTTGGTGTCCTCAATATCATGTTCCATGTTCAACACAAACGACTTGTCGATCTTCAGTTCATCCACCGGCAGGCGTTTCAGATAGGCCAGTGAAGAATAGCCGGTGCCAAAATCGTCAATCGACAGGGAAAAACCCATCGCATGCAGGCGTTCCAGGGTTTGCTGGGCGCGGACCGGGTCGTCCATGATGGCGCTTTCGGTAATCTCAAGGCAGAACGAGGACGGCGCGAGCTGGTGGCGCGCCAGGATTTCCCCGAACTTGAGCGGCAAGTCCTGGTCGAGCAAGTCCCGCGGGGACAGATTGACGGACACTTTCAAATCGATACCCGTGGCGGCCAGTTGCTGGCACAGGGCAGCCGATTGCTCGAGCACCCAGCGGGTCAGAATCCGGATAAAGCCAGTCTGCTCGGCGAAGGCAATGAATTCATCCGGGAAAAGGAAGCCCCGTTCCGGGTGCTCCCAACGCACCAGCGACTCGAAACCGACCACCTGCCCCGTATTCATGCTGATTTTTGGCTGCACGCGCAGCCGGAATTCATCACGCTCCATGGCCGAGCGCATTTCGCTTAGCAGTGACAGGTTTTTTTCACTTGAACTATCGATCTTGGCATCGTAGACAACTGCGCCATCCTTGCGCTGTTTGGCGGCATACATGGCCACTTCAGCAATGCTGAGCAAGGTGTGGCTGCCGGCCGCATGCTCAGGATAACCGGCAATGCCCAGGCTGGCGCCAATGTCGACAGTCTGATCGTCCAGCGATAGCGGTGTTTCCAAGGATGCCAGAATGCGCGCGGCCATTCGCTGCGCCTGCTCGATGCCGGTACCGGGCAGCAGGACGGCAAACTCGTCGCCGCCCAGCCGCGCGAGTTTGGCCGAGGCATGTGCGCCGTCGGCCAATGCCAGCTGCAGGCGTTGTGCAACCAGACGCAGCAAGGTATCGCCGAAACTGTGGCCCATGACGTCGTTGACATATTTGAAGCGGTCCAGATCCATCATCAGGACAAACACCGCATGCCCGTGCTTTGCCGCTTCCGCAATCGATGTCTCCAGCAGCAGGACAAACTGGGCACGGTTCGGTAGCCCGGTCAGCGGGTCCCAATACGCGAGGCGGTGGATTTCCTGTTCGCGGGCGGCCATCTTGTCGCGTATGTTGGAAAACGCGTCGGCCAATTCACCGATCTCATGTTCGTGAATGAATTCCATGGGGCTGTTGCCCTCGCGCCGCCCTGTGCTGGTGGGAAACCGGTGCCGCCGCGCCATGCGCATGAGGGCGACAATGCCGGCCACGGCCATCACGATGGTGGTCAGGGCCAGGCCGATGAGCAGCCTTGCCGGGTGGCCCTGGTCGACTGCGCTGCCCTGATGGATGAGCAGGAAGGCCAGCATCTGCAACACGATCACCAGCGCCAGGAACAACATGACAACCATCATGTCAAGACGAGGGATAGGCGCCTTCATCGGCGCGAATCGCTTGACCAGGTCTGAGCGGCAGTGCCAGGCAGCACAGCGGGTCGTACAAACAATGTGCGTATTTCGGACATATTGGTAGCAACGATGGTCATTGGCATCAAAAAAATACGGACTGAACAGGTAGTTCCTTGCCTATTGTAACTGCCATGGGGACGTTCCGATACCGGCGAGAATGCTTTCACGCCTAGCGAGGCGCGCCAACGGCCTGCGTTTGCCGGTTGGCGATTGAGCCTGTTTCCTGGGCGTCAGCGAAGAATATTGCATGAATTAAATCATTTGTTTCCGGTTTTCTGTCAAATTAATGGGAGTATCCATGTAAAATTCGCAGAATATGCCGTTTGCATCGGTGCACCAGCGTACTCAGTAAAACTAGGAAAAGCATGGATCGCAATGATTTGTTGTCTGCGACGCTGGCAGAATATCGGCGCGGGTTTTTGAAGTCGGTCGAACAGGCGCTGTTGCTCAGCGCCGGCGCCCTGCTTGAAAAGACCAACAGCAGCTACAGCACGGTTGATCAAATGCGCTTTCTCGATGCACGCGGCATCCTGTTGGACCGCGATGCCGACCTGCGCCTGCAGCTGCAACAGAGCATGGATCAACTGCTGAGCCGCAGCATGGAGACCTCCTACAGTACCTTTCGGCCTTCATTTTTCTCCAGTCTGCGCGCAGGCAAGCTTGCGCTGGTCGATGGGAATGCGTTTGAAGATGAATTGCGCATCGGTGACATGACCAACCGTTTTCGCAACGCGGCCGAGGAGCCGCTGCGCGATTTGAATGTCCGCATCGCCTATTTGTTCGAACAGGACACGATCAAAGAGCGCGAAAACCCATTTCGCCCTTACTTATTATCCCGCAGCATTGCAATGGCTGTTGAAAGCCTGGGCGTCTCGGTCGAGTTGACCAGCGTCCTGCTTGCCCAGCTGGGCGAGAACATGGAGCCCCATGTCGCCGAGATTTATGACGCTGTCAATACACTGCTGGCTCACCATGGCATTGCGGCGCAACTTCAGATGGCAAGGCGCAGGCCGGCCGCCAAGCTTGAACCAGCATCGCCGGAGAAGGCCGAGGAGAACGCTGCCGCGTCAGCAGGCCCCGGCCCGACGGCAAGATTTCACGATGGCCGGGCCGATAAGGTACCAGCCGCTACCGGTCCGCGGACGGTCGAACAATTGCTCGACATGGTCAGGGACATGGCCGCGACCACGTCGGGGGACACCTTCGCGCCTGCGCAGACAGAGCGGCGACAAAGCCACCATGGTGGTGCCCACCAGCACCCGCACGAGACCCGTGGTGGCGCGCCCTTGGCCGGCACCGGCGATGCAACGGGCAGCTGGTTAGGCGGAAAACAGATGGTCGGCGAGGCCTTGCGCAAATTTTTTCTCGGTGAAAGCGGCGGCGGCCCCACTGGCAAGACCCAGCGCAGTGCGACCTTGCGACTGGCCGCCCAAGTCGATCAACTGATACTGGAACGGGCACCGGCAGGTGCGCAGATGGGCGACGTGAGAAATTTGCTGCTGGAGCAGCGCGTCAGTCTCAACAGCATGACCGACAATGTCGCGGAAAAGATGACGATCGACATAGTCGCGATGTTGTTCGAATTTATCTTGCGCGATCCCGTGGTGCCCGCAGAGGTGCGGGCCCAATTAGGTCGACTGCAATTTTTGGTGCTGAAAATTGCACTGTTCGACACCAGCCTGCTGACCCAGAAACAGCATCCTGTGCGCTTGTTGCTCAACCGCATAGGCTCGATGTCGCTGGGCGCGGTCCAGGCCGACCCGAGGGCGGAAAGGATCACCGCTGAAGTTTGCCGCATCGTCGAGATATTGTTGCGGGATGGTCGGGGAGGCGTCGACCAGTTTTCAAGTATGCTCGATGAATTCGATGCCTTCATCGAAAATGAGTTGCGCGCAGGCGATGTCAATGTCGAGCGTGCCGTCCGCTTGGCAGAGCAAGCCCAAAGCCGCGCCTTGCGC
This sequence comes from Massilia sp., assembly GCA_045810445.1. Taxonomy (GTDB): domain Bacteria; phylum Pseudomonadota; class Gammaproteobacteria; order Burkholderiales; family Burkholderiaceae_D; genus Telluria_A. Next base: position 30,332 of record JBJMVX010000331.1, on the reverse strand, counting down.
TTCATGGATGCCACCGCCAAAATGAATGTCGCGTTGGCGGGACTGCCAGTCGATCCGTTTCTACATGACTTCTTCGTCAACGATTGGGTCCATGTATTGGAGCTCAGCGGGCAAACGGATGCCGATGCGGCCCATTCGTTCAAATTGCTGGTGCCCGATCTTCTATGGAGTATTGCCCCCAAGGTCAGCGAACAAGACCGTCTTGATTTGTTTGCCTTGCTTCCAGGTATTTTGGACACCCTGCGTGAGGGTTTGGCAATGACAGACCAGGCCGAAGAGCGGCAGCAGCGCTTTTTGAACTGGCTGGTCGACGCCCATACCAAGGCCCTGCGTTCGCGCAAAAAAGCCTTGCCTGCCTTGAGTCTGTCATCATTTCACCGGCACTTCGAACAATTTATCAATGCGCAGGTCGCGGATCTGCCCATGGTCGATGGCGCCAACCCCGACAAGTACCGGCAGTTCCTGGATGAATCGATCAAGAAACGCGAATTCCAGATTCAACTTCTCGATAGCGTGTTCGATCATGCCGATGGCGTGCCGGTCGACGACACCGCGCGCGATCCGGCCCTGATGCCGGACTTGCCACATGAGTCGAATGCGAGCGTGATGGAGCGCTTACGAAGCGGCATCGCCATCGCCATTACCTTGGACGAAGTGCGCAGTCTGGGCCGGCTCAACTGGATCGATGCGAACGCCGCCAATATTGTGCTGACGCTCGACGGACAGGTCACGCCATCGATGATCAGCGTGCGCTTGTTCCTGCGTCTGTATCACAGCGGCCGCGTCAGTTTTTTGGAAGCCACGCCGCTGTTCGAACGCGCCCTAGCGTCCTTGCTGGAGTCAGCCGACAGGATGGACTAAGCCGGTCCGCCGCCGCGCGTTCCAGGCACGGCGTTTTCCCGCATCGACTCGGCCATCACAACTTGCCGTCCCGCGTCGCCAGTACCCGGTCAATCAGGCCATATTGCGCACCCTGCGCCGCCGACATGTAGTTGTCGCGGTCCGAATCCTTTTCAATTTGCGCCAGGGTTTGTCCTGTGCGTTCGGCCAGCAAGGTATTCAAACGCTGCCGTTGGTACAGCACTTCCCGCGCCTGGATCTCGATGTCGGCGGCCACACCCTGGGAACCACCGTGGGGCTGGTGAATCATGATGCGGGCATTGGGCAAGGCGTAACGCTTGCCCATTGCGCCCGCTGCAAGCAGGAATGAGCCCATGCTGGCGGCAAATCCGGTACAGAGCGTGGAGACGTCCGGCTTGATGAACTGCATCGTGTCGAAGACGGCCATGCCGGCATACACCGAGCCGCCTGGCGAATTGATGTACAGCGAAATATCCTTGTCCGGGTTCTCTGACTCCAGAAACAGCAATTGCGCGACAATGAGGTTGGCCGATTGTTCGGTCACTTCACCAACCAGGAAGATCACGCGCTCCTGCAGCAAGCGGGAATAGATGTCGAAGGCACGCTCGCCACGACCTGTGTGTTCAATGACGGTCGGGATCAAGCCGAGCGCAGCGGGAGTCAATACAGTCATTTCTTGCCTTTCGCGGTAAGGGGCACTACCTGGATGCATCAAGGGATTCACTGTCCGCATGACGCCCCTGCCCCTTTCGGTGTGACGGCAAAAGAATATATAGTTGGGGCTGTCACATCTGGACGTCAGTAAGCGTCATGCAGTACCGAATGCCAACAGGAGAATGTGTATGACCTGCCCCAGCGAAACCGATGCCGCCGTGTTTCAGCAGTTGCGCCCGCGACTAGAGGCGATCAGCTTGCGCATCGTCGGCAGCCTTGCCGACGCACAGGACGTGGTCCAGGATTGTTTCTTGAAGTGGGAAGCTGCCGAGAAGACAGCCCTGCTGGTGCCTGCGGCATGGCTCACAACAGTGGTGCGGCACCAATCCCTTGACCGGCTTCGCAAGCGGGCCCGCGATGAGCGCGCGGCCCACACGGCCATGGCGCTGTTGCCCGGCGCGCCGCCGTTAGCCCCGGAAGACGGTTTGCTGCGCCGCGCCGAACTCGAGCAGGGCCTGGCGCGCATGCTGGCATGCCTGTCGCCAGCAGAGCGCATGACCCTGGTGTTGCACGAAGTGTTCGAGTGTGACCATGCCAGCATTGCGAAGCTGCTGGGCACCAGCCCAGTCAATGCGCGCCAACACCTCGCGCGCGCGCGCAGGCGGCTGCGCGACCATGCCAGCGCGCGCTCTGCCGAAGAGAAACGGAGCCGGGAACTCATACAGCGATTTCACGCCGCCATCAATGGCATGGATATGGTCGCGATGCTCAGCTTGCTGAGCGATCCCCAGCCGATGGCTGTGCACCTGGGCAAGCAAGCCAGCATCGAGCGCGGCATCTGCGCCAACGAGGCGGCGTTCAGCGTCGCGCTGGCGGCTTAAGGCGTGTCCTGAAGCTGGTCACCCTTCCAGATTTTCAAATACGCCTGCTTGTACGGAATGTCGGAATCGATCTCGGCGCCGCGCAGCGCAAGCAAACGCTTGCCGGTGACCAGTATTGGCTTTGAAACGTAGCCACTTGGCGCCTGCCCGGCGAAAGCGCGATTTAATTCGTCAGCCAGTTGCCAGCCCTGTAATTGCGACGCTTCCGCCACCGTGGCCACCTGCTGCGAGGCGTTCGACCTGATGCGGCTCAAGGCGACACTTGAGCCATCGCCCGCCGAGATATTGCGAATGTCAGCGCGCTTGATCATCACCAGCGGCACATTGATGGCGTCAAAATACACATCGTTAATCGCCAGGGTATGGGTCCAGGCCTTGCCAAAGGCGTGATTGAGTTGAGGGACAAGCTGAGGCACCACGGTGCGAACGTTTGAAATGGAGACGTTTTCTACCGATAGCACGGTGCAGCGCTCGCAGGCTTCGATGATGCGTTTGATGGCCAGGGTTTTCGCGTTGGCGACGGCGAAACGATCATCATTAAAGATGACCACACCAATTTTTCCCGCTTCGCTATTGATCGTGTATTCGGCGGCAAGCGAAGCAACGTCGGACGAGGAAGAGCTGACGTTGACGAACAGGTCTTTGGTGGGCCCAGGTTCGCCAGCGGCATGCCAGCCTGCCACCACAATGTGCCTGGAACGCGCCTTGGCTAATATATCGGCGTACTGACTGGCATCGAAGCCGCCGATGACAACGGCATGCTGTTGCGTGCGGATGGCATCGGCGAGGGCATGGCTGATGATGGTCGTGTCGTTTTTGCCGTCGACTAGCTGCACCGACCATCCCAGGGCTTGCGAGGCGGTAAAAAAACCGCGATACGCTGCAGTGATCCCACCATTCTTGAAATCTTGGGAAATAAAGGTGACACGTTTTCCGGCTTGAGAAGGGGGCCCGGTGGTCGGGCCGGTCCATGTTTGCCTGACCTGCGCGCCTGCCATGGCGGCAGCTCCGACTACCGTCCAGAGGCATACGCAGACTATCCCAGTCTTCACGGTCAAGATCATCGTGTGTTTTGGCGCCTAGCGATGTACACCTCCCGATACTACTCCATCCGCAGGCAGAAATTATCAAAATGTAATTTTAGTCACTCGGCAGTGCACCAAAACAGTCCAAAACGATAAAAAGTACCCACAAGATGCCTGTAGGCATTAAAATTTTAAGCAATGTCGCCACAAATGCAATAAAACACAAGGAAACCCATGCAACGAAAGATAGTCCACAGCGCACTCGTGCTGTCACTGATGCTGGCCGGTTGCGGCGGATCTGGTTCGCAGAGCAGCGTTACCTTGACCCCGACGCCAACCCCTACTCCGACGCCGACACCTACTCCGACGCCTACTCCGACCCCGACGCCGACGCCGACGCCGACGCCAACGCCTACTCCCACGCCTACTCCGACGCCAACGCCGACGCCGACGCCGACGCCTACTCCCACGCCCACGCCTACTCCCACGCCCACACCCACTCCGACCATCAACGCAGCGTTGAACATGCCGAATCGCCTGCTCGGTGGCCTAGGTGCAGGCAATGCGATCTCGGATATGACAAGCCAGCAGATTCATCCCGATATCATCGATACCTATCTGGTGGGCGTCGGTCCTGGCTCCTGGCCTTACTGGAATAGTCCCAACGGGGCGTATGTAAGCTATGTGTCGGCGAACGACAAGGCCATTGGCGCCGTGCCGATGTTTACGCTATACCAGATGGCTTCCAACGGCGATGGCAACATCACCGGCATCAACGACGCGACCTTCATGAGCACTTACTGGGCGCAGGTGAAGCTGATGTATCAAAAGATAGGCGCGACCGATCAGCCTACCTTGGTGAACCTGGAACCTGACTTTTGGGGTTATGTCCAGGCGAAGGCGCCCGGTGGCGATCCGACGAAGGTGCCTGCGCGCGTGACCATGAACACCGAATGCGCCAGCCTGCCCGACACCGCAGCAGGTGTTGCGGGGTGCCTGTTGGCACTGGGCCGCACGTACGCGCCCAAGGCAAAGATCGGGTTCCCGCCCTCATTCTGGGGCCAAGATGCCACGAGTGTGGGCAACTTCATGCTGAAACTCGGCGCCGACAAGGCCGACTTCATCGTTGCGCAGACGAGTGATCGGGATGCCGGTTGCATGGAAGTTGCGGCGCCGGTGGCCGAGTGCGCGGGGCGCGGAAACGGTCCCTTCTACTGGGACGAAAACAACGTCGCCACGCCGAACTACAGCCAAAGCCTGGCCCAATGGAGCACTGCCCGCAACATCCTCGGTAAATTGCCGATCCTGTTCTGGCAGACACCGCTGGGAGTTCCATCGGCAACCCCCGGCGGCAGTTCCGGACACTACCGGGACAACCGCGTCCACTACATGTTCTCGCATCCGACGCAATATACGGCCATCGGTGTATTTGCCATTGTCTTTAGTGGCGGCGGCAGCACGTCGGCCAACATCACCACCGATGGCGGACAGTTTGCCCGCATGTTCCAGGCTTACCTGGCCAATCCGGCGCCTTACCCCAACTGAAGGGTGTCGGTCCTCGGGCGGTATGGCCTGGCTCATAAGTTCTCACCAGCTTAGGTCATCATGCCCAGAGTACCGAACTCACCCGTGAATTTCTCATGCCGACACTGCCCCAACAGGCGTTCATGCCCATCCGACTGCTGGACGAGCCGGAACGCCAGAAATTGTTCGCGCGGCGCGATTACCTTTTTTCTCAGTGCGCCGCAGATGAGCAGGCATGCCTGGTAAAGCTGGCCGAGTGGTTCATCGCGCGGCGCCCGGGTGTGATGAAGCTATTTAGCAAAAGCTACCTGGCCGACGCGAATTATCGGTATGCTCCGGCGATTTCGCCCAAACCCAGCGCCTTGGCCCGCGGTCTCGCCGAGATCCATGCAAGGCTTTGTGAGCTGGGGAATTGGCGTGAACAACGGTTTCAGCGGCGCTTCGTCCAACGCCTGCAAAAGCTTAGAGATGACGGGCAGGACAGTGCCCTGCTGGGAGCAATCAGTTTCTTCCGTAACTTGCCGCTCGAATTCGGCTATGAAGCGCAAATGGCGCTGGAGCAGTCGCTTGACGAGTTGGCCATGCAGTGTCTGACCAGCACCCGTAGTATGGCCCGTGAACGTATGGACACGGTCGTGCGCAGCCTGGAGGTGTCGCGAGAAGGACCTCATGCGCGCAATTTGTGCCAACAAATATGGCCTCTGCTTCTTGAATTGGCCCAGGCCGATGTCGACGCGGCCGTGCGCGTGGTCGATGCGCACTGGAAAGCGGAGGGGCCGTCGACGATCCTGTATTCCCTCTACCTGCGCGGGGCACCATCCCTGGCTTATCGGCTGGCAGTCGCTTTCCATCCCCATCGCCTGGAATTCGCCACGGACATGATGTGCGAAGCGCTATTTTCGGCTTCCTGTGACCTTGCCACTGCGGATGCAGCCGGACTTGTTGAACTGGAAAAAACGATGGACGCCTCGTCCAAGCTCCTGGCTTCCTGGACATTCGACCCGCCCACGCGCAGCGGTCCGATAGCGCTACGAGCCATGTCCAGCTTGCTCCGATACGGCAATCCTGGTGAGCCGTATTGGCACATGGCGCTGGTGCATGCGTTTGACATGGTCCGGAAGCTCGACCCTGACACAGAGCGAAGGCTGTTGGGGTTGATCGCCCAGCTCGCGTTCTACGCGGAGAGCAGCTCGGCATTCCAAGCGGACGTGCTGGCATTTTTCGACAGTTGTGTCGGCCGCATATTGGGACGCACGGAAGAGTTGGCCGAGTTCCCGCAAAGTGCGATATGGGATGTCAGTAGCGCCTTATCGGTATTGGAAAACAAGCAGCTATCGTTTCGAAACCGCCGCGTCGCGGCCGACCCGGCGCATCCATTGCAGCACATCGTCGAGCGCCATTTTGAGATCATGCTTGATGGCCTGCTCGCACTCGAGCCCAAGGCCATGCTCGACCATTTGGTGTCCTTCGCCACCTCGCATCCCCCTGAAAGCCTGGTTCGCAAGTATCACGGCAGGTTGCGCACGGTCTTCGCGCAGCAGGCTCGGCAGTTCCCGGTGGAGGCCGGCGCAGCCATGAAGCGCCTGATACAGTTCTGCCACTACAGCCAATTAGAGGACGAAATGTACCGGTCGCACCTTTGCAAAGAGTCATTTGCCATGTTGTTGCCGATACTCGAGAAAATTTCAAGCGCAGATGCTGGCGTGGCACGCAGCGGCATCGGCTGGAACCCGCGTGATGCCTTCATGTGATCTGGTTCATGCCGGGCGCAGGGCGAAGCAAGTGCGCGGCACTTGCGCGCCAAGCAACGGGCGCGTCTGACCATCAGTCCAGAACGTCCGGTTGCATTGTGTCGAATTTTTCGGCACAAACAAAAAGGCCTGCAATCCTAAGATGCAAGCCTTCGATGTGTGTGGAATTCTTGGTGGGAAGTGCAAGTTTCGAACTGGTGATCCCTGCAGCTACTCCGCCTGACACAAAGGTTCAATTTCGAATCCACGCGCTATCCCCTCTTTTAATTTTTTTCGGAACGCAACTGTCGGGAGGTGGCCATTCAGACCTAGTTGAGCCATATAAGTGTCGAAAGAGACTATGCTGTTAAACCAAGGGATTGCCGAATTATCGATAATTTCCAATAATTTTCTAAAACTTTCATCTATTTCATTTTTAGTACTGACATCAAATAAGGTCCCTGCAATCATATCCTTAGGGAAATTATCTGACAACGGCCCGCCTATCACGCAAACCGAGACGGGAAATTTTACGAATTCACCATCTGGACTATCAACCCACGGTGATAAGACCGTAGCCCAAACGCGCAACAACGAGCCACCAGTAAGTATCTCAGACCAAAACACATCAAACAGAGGCCCGCGCTTACGCCAGAAGTAGAATTTCTTCTCGAGTGCAAATCCTCGTCTGCGCATTTTTTGGTTAAACCATTCATTCGCGCACATGTCCAACTGCATTAATGTTGTCATTTACGTTCCTTTACGCAGCACAACGGGGTGCCTCACACTGCCTCCGTGCCGCACGATTGTCGCCACCCCTTGCCATTCGAACCAACCACACCGCTTAGAAAGCGTATTCCGATAGAGGCAAGCGAATTAATCTGCTCCAGCATCACCGCCTTTACGTTTTCTTTATTGATGTCTATCCACTCTTTTTCTCCGGTCAGGTAAGACAGCCGGGTAATGGCTTCCGCACGCTCATAGCAAGATTCGAAATCGGACTTAAAAGCTAACGACGGACGACGTCCCAATTGTGGGAACCTTCGCATCCGCGACCATCCCAGTTCTATCGTAAATTGGTCACGGCCTTTGTCTTCAGGACTAAAAATCGCAAATAGAGACACGTCGCCGAACGTAGTTTCGTTGATCCAGACCCGTTCGCCGGGTACCAGATGGCGATTCTTTTCTGAATAAGGTTGAAAACCAGGCAGGTTCTGTTCTATCAGCTTTGCAAATTCGTCGATCGCCAACTTTTTCAGTGCTTTGTCCACGAATTGATATCCCCAAAAAAGCACGTTCAAATACTCAGCAAAATTTGTCCAGCGCGCAGTCGGCCCCACATCTCCGCAGCTGTCGCCCCTAAGCCCACCTTTCACTCATTGCTATCGACATAGTTCCGTGTCACCATGCATGCGCACGAAGGGCCTGGATATCCGATACCACTGCTGGCTCCCAATCTGCCGAAAAAGGCTGCTCCAGCAAGGCACAAACCAGTGCGCCCAATTCCACATTCATGTACTCGCGCGCAGCCAGCCCGCCGCCGTCTTCGCGCTGTGCATGGATGACGAAACGCACAAAGCGGTCCCAGTCAGCGGAAAGATGCGAAACGAGGATGCGCGCCAGTTCGTAGGACAGCAGGTTCCCATCGTCGGTGCGGAAGAATGATTCGCCGGTCCAGAACTGCTGCATTTCAGTCGCGCCCCAGTAGCGCAGGTGCTTCTCACGCAGTTCGTGGGGCGTGTAGATAAGGCGAGGCGCACCTGTTAGGCGTTGCTCGGTATTCACGGCCAGGCCTTCGTCGAGCCATCGCGGCAAAGTTAGGTGCGACAACGCGCTGTGGGTCATCTCGTGCGCGATGACTGTTTCAATGGTGGACAGTTCAGCTAGCGGGACGACAAAGTGAGGCACACTGGAGTTGATGAACATGCCGCTGCTGAACGAAAATTCGCCGCTGTCCGGATAGTAGGCCGATACGTACTGGTAGTACGCATCTTCGTCATGCAGCACGAGCAGAACGCTCTTGCCGCCTGCCGGGAAGGCGGCCAGGTCGCGCAGGACTGCCGTGATGCGCTTGCGCGTAGTGGCGATAAAGGTGTCGGTCGCCTGCAGGACATTATTTTCCAATGGAGACAGGATAAACGCGTGCTTGGTTTCAAAGAGCCGGAACTCCGGTCCGCAGGCTTCCCGCATGTGCATCAACCATGCCCTGGCAACGCAGGCCATGCCCGATGTGGAGGCTTGCGGGCTGGCGGCGAGCCACTGGCTAAAGGCGTCCGCATCGATGATGGGGAAGCCGTGCGCTTCCACGAGTTGGCTCTGGACATCGAAGTCGGGGCAGCCGTCGACCCGAACGATCATTGGCGCAGGGGCGTCAACTGTACCTTGCAGCGGTTCATGCTTCCTGGCCGCGGGCGCATGTGGCGTCGTGTGGCCGGCGGCCATGAGCAGACCCAAAAAAGGCACCAGCCAGATCATGGCAATCAGCATGTTCTGTTTAAACCTGGCGTCGGCGCCACGCCGAACCGAACGGCTGGCGAACACGTTCAAGATGATGACGACCGTCACGAGGAGGAAGATATAGAGCATTGGGAATGGTTTGGTTGCGCAGGAAAGTGGGGGCGGCGTGCGGCTAGTTTGGCATGAAGATTGCACAGAACACGACGGTGAAGGCCGGAATCATAAAGGGTCGTTCTTGCTAATATCGCCTGTCGGCTTAGCACGTAACTTCTTCACGCCATGGATAAACAAACCAACACCGATAGCGATAAAAGCGACTGCTTCCAATTGTCGCCCGGAGAAGGCCTCAGCATGAAGTACGAGAAACACACCGACCGCAGCCATGAGAGGACCTAACAGCCACGACGGCAATTTCTCCCACGGCAAGAATGATAAACCCATCTATTGCTCCCAAATCAGCTAAATCTACTATCGTGGCATACTTTGAAGGTCCATTCCTGGCCGACTCCTGCCGGCGGGTCTCAACGTGAGAACCAAGCGCTTACTGCAGCGCGCAGCGCGCAGCAGTCCGATTGATTGAAAAGCTAGGCGCTACCATCTATAAAACTCTCGCGACGTCGTGACCTTGTCCACGAACGCGAGTACTGTTGGTGTCTGGTCCTTGGAAAAACGAATTCCCCACCAGCCTAAACCACCTGACTCTGTGCAACCGAATTGTGACATGATGGGCATTACTCGTTTTGGTTCCCACATTAACGAGTCTGCGTCTTGGGCAAAAAGCAGCTGAAGATCAACCGACGCCGCGTCATCACGCACATGCAAGTAGCCAGATACGTTGACGTTGATATGCCACTCCTGAAAACTCCAGCCTCGAGGTGCGCCATTTTTCTCATCTCGAATAAGTTTAGGAGTACCCATTTGAAACCTAACTGGTATGTATACTGACAGCGAATGCCGGTCGGCGGGCGACGGCTGATGGGTAATCTGATTCCATTCTTCGCACAAGAAAAAAGGCCTGTAACTGAACGGTTACAAGCCTTTGATATTCCAACAGAATTTGGTGGGAAGTGCAAGTTTCGAACTTGCGACCCCTGCAGTGTGAATGCAGTGCTCTACCCCTGAGCTAACCTCCCGAAGCGGGGCGTATTATCGCACACCGTTTGGAAAACGTCACGCGTCCGCGTAATTTCTCCAAATACATTCACCTTTGACCGCCTTATCGAGCCCGCCAAGCAGGCTGGCGTGGGCGGCCAGCTCCTCTTCGCTGGCCCGCAACACGATCACCTCGGCCAGCGCCACCGTCTCCAGTTCGCCGCCGCTGCTGGCTACTTCTTCTTCCAGATCCATCGACAGACTGTTCTGTCCGCGCGTCATCGCCAAATACACATCGGCCAGCAACTCGGCGTCGAGCAGCGCGCCGTGCAGCTTGCGGTGGGAATTCGAGACCCCATAGTGATCGCACAGCGCGTCCAGCGAGTTGCGCTTGCCAGGTCGCATTTCCTTGGCATTGACCAGGGTATCGATCACGCCGCTGCAATGCTCGGTGAAGGTCGGCAAACCCAGCAACTTGAACTCGGCGTTCAAAAAACCCAGGTCGAAGGGCGCGTTGTGGATGATGACTTCAGCGCCCTGGATGTAGTCGCGCAGTTCGGCCGCAATCTCGGCAAATTTGGGTTTGTCGCGCAAGAACTCGGTGGTCAGGCCGTGCACGGCCAGCGCACCCTCTTCCGAATCACGCTCGGGGTTGATATACCGGTGAAAGTTATTCCCGGTCAGCATGCGGTTGTGCAGTTCGACGCAACCGACTTCAATGACGCGGTCGCCATTGCGGGGATTGAGGCCGGTGGTTTCAGTATCGAGGACGATTTGGCGCATGGGAAGGCATCACAACAAGAAAACAAACAAGGCGCGCAGTATAGCAAAGCGGGCCGACACGCTAGCGGCGGACGGTTTCCACGCCCCGGTTGGCCAGGCCATCGGCCCGCTCATTGCCCGGGTGCCCATTGTGGCCGCGCACCCATTTCCATTCGACAGCGTGTTGGCCCTGGGCGGCGTCGAGCAGCTTCCACAGGTCTTCATTCTTGACCGGTTCCTTGGCGGCAGTCTTCCAGCCGCGCGCCTTCCAGCCCTTGATCCACTCCGAGATGCCCTTTTGCACGTACTGGCTATCGGTGTAGACCACCACTTCGCAGGGCCGCGTCAGCGTCCCTAGCGCTTCAATCACGGCCTTCAATTCCATGCGGTTGTTGGTGGTATTTAGTTCCCCGCCAAAAATTTCCTTCTCATGCCCGTCACATACCAGCAAGGCGCCCCAACCGCCGGTACCAGGATTGCCCTTGCAGGCGCCGTCGGCAAATATATCGACTTTACTCATTCATGCTTTCTATTTGTTGCGGGCACGGCTTGTGGCGCCGTGGCCGTTGTTTTCTTCCATGCGGGACCGATCAGTGTCATCCCCTTGACCCGCTTGATGGCGTGCACCATGTACACCGCGCCAAGATACGGCCACCAACGCCGGCCCGCGCGCTCCATGAAGGCGTAGCGGGCAAGCCACTGCGCCGTGCGACAAGGTGGCGCGTAGCAGCCAAAATGGCTGCGGCTCACGCCAAGATTCAACAATTTTAACCAGTCTTTCATGCGCGGCATAGAGATGAATTCGCCTGCGACGGGTAGATAGTGGGAACGCGTGAGCCGGCCCAAGCCCTGGCGCGCGCCCCACATGCTGGCCGGATTGAAGCCGCAAATGATGACCTGGCCTTCGGGAATGAGGACCCTCTCCACTTCGCGCAACACTTGGTGCGGCTCGGCAGCAAACTCCAGCACATGGGGCAGCACGACCAGGTCCAGGCTTTGTGAGGCGAACGGCAATTCGGCAAAGTCGAGCGCCAGGGCAATTTGCCGTGCGCCAGGCGCCACCGGAACAGCGCTGCGGTTGGCCGCCTGCCATTTGTTGGGCATGCGATTGGCCGCCAGACCGTCGATGTGGGACAAGCCGATCTGGACCGCGTTAAACCCGAAAATGTCTGCCGTCAGCTCATCGAGACAAGCTTGTTCCCAGGCGCGCACATAGGCACCGGCTGGCGTTTGCAGCCAGGCGTCGAGCGCTATAATGGACTTCTCGGATGCTGCACTATCCATGCCAACCCTTTTCACCTTGCCACTATGTCGACTTTGCCGCAGCGCGAATTGCGCGTTCTCGCCCTGCCCGCCTTCCAGAACAATTATCTGTGGCTGGTGCATGATGGCATACATGCCCTTGTCGTGGACCCTGGCGATGCCGCGCCCGTCTTGCGCGCACTGAGCGAACTGGGACTGGCCCTGACCGCCATTCTACTCACCCACCACCATGCTGACCATATTGGCGGCGTTCCTGCGCTGCTGGCCCATGCCCATGTGCCGGTGTTGGGCCCGCGCCATGACGGCATTGCTGCCGTCACGGTCCCGCTCGACGAAGGCGCCAGTTTTACCGTGCCCGGCCTGGACCTGGGCTTGCGCGTCATGGAAGTGCCTGGTCATACGCTGGGCCACATCGCCTACGTGCGCACCACGCCTGGCGCGCACTGGCTGTTTTGCGGCGATACCCTGTTCGCAGGCGGCTGCGGCCGCTTGTTCGAAGGCACGCCTGCGCAGATGCGCCATTCCCTGGCCCGGCTCGCTGCCCTGCCCGAAGACACGGCCGTGTTTTGTGCCCACGAATATACCCTGGCCAATCTGCGTTTCGCGCTGGCCGTGGAACCCGACAACGCCGCGCTGGCGCAACGGATGGTCAGCGCCACCGCCTTGCGGGAAGCTGGCCAGCCCACCATTCCCTCCTCCATCGGGCTGGAAAAAGCCACCAATCCCTTCCTGCGCGACGAGCAAGCGGCCATTGCCACCCAACTTGTGGCCGCCCATCGCCTGCCACCTGGGGCGTCGCCCCTGGAGGTCTTCACGGCCTTGCGTGAGTGGAAAAACAACTTCTAAAGTCGTAGCTGGCGCCTTTATTTTGTGTGCGACCCTGCACTTTGTTCCAGTTCATGATCATAATGAGCATGTAGAAGTTCCTCCAACACAATAGGCATCGCCGCCGGTGCCGCCTTCCTGGAGAGGAAACGCCCTTATTCGCACGCCCGGTCAGCCGTCCTTGCCCGTCGCGCCGGTTTCCAAGCAACCGGATGCCGGCACGCGCGCTTTTCTGCGGCGCTCGGTCCTGCTTGGCGCGGTGCTCGTCCTGCCCGCTCCTGCCTTGCTGGCCCAGAGCAGTACAGCGGAGCCGATTGGCGTGCTGTTTCCCGATTTGGGTGAACCTTTCCGCAAGATATTTGTCGAAATCATCAGTGGGATCGAGGGCCAGGCGCGCCAGCGCGTGCGCGCGTATCCCATTTCCGCCAACCAGAACCTGCAGGAACTGTCGGCCGTTCTCAAGCGAAATGGCACCAGGGTGCTGGTGGCGCTGGGCCGCCAGGGTCTGAAGGCGGCAGCGGGCGTGGAAGGCGGCTTGAACGTGGTCGTGGGCGGCGTGTCCTCGGTGCCAGACGGGGAGAAGCAATTTGGCGTGTGCCTCACGCCCGATCCCGCCTTGCTGTTCGGTCAGCTCAAGGGCTTGTTGCCAGCCGTGCGCCGCGTCATCGTTGTCTACAACCCGCAGCACAACGACTGGCTGGTCAAATTGGCACGGGATGCCGGTCGCGTGCACGGCATGGAATTGATCGCCCACGAGGCGCGCGATCTGGCCACGGCAGCCCGTTTGTACGAAGCCGCGTTTGTCGGCGCCGACCCCAAGCGTGATGCCCTGTGGCTGCCGATCGACCCGACCACCGTCGACGAAACCACCATCTTGCCCCTGGTGTTGCGCGCATCCTGGGAATTTGGCATTCCCGTGTTTTCCAGCAGCTTCCTGCATGTTAACAAAGGCGTGCTGTTCTCTTTATATCCCAACAATGCTGAACTGGGCCGTACCCTGGCCAACCTGGCCAGCGAGCTGTTGGCCGGCAACCCGCCGCCGCGCGGTGTGACGCCCTTGCGCGATGTGCTGGCCGCACTGAACACCCGTACCGCCAGCCATTTCGGCATCGTTGTCGATGCGCGTATGCAACGTGCATTTAACTACATCTACCCGCCAGCATGAGGCTGTCCATGTGCAGCAATGTGAAATTTTATTTCTTTAGGGCTACTACGGTGGCATATACTACAGGCTGGTATTCGGCGAGACTGGCCGGCCGTTTTGCTTAACCGGACCGATAAAGTCCCTTCGCTGTTTGCAATGACAACACTCTCCATTTTCATCGCACGGTTCCTGCGCATCTTCCTGGTTTGCTCGCTGACGATGCTCGCTGGCGTGAGCCCGCGCGTGCTGGCCAGCGACACACTTGCCGCCTCGGCAGGCTTGTTCGAGCGCCTGGAAATTGGCAGCGGTGCCGACAATTACGAGATGCGTCCCATCACCGTCGCCCAACTGGAAGACCAGTTGCGCCGTCCGGAATTGCAGGCCACTGCCGGCAAGGGCAGCATCGCCGTGCTGTACCCGAATGTGTCCGAGCCCGTGCGCAGTGCCTTCATCAGCATGATCCAGGGGATCGAAGAGCGCACCCGGGTACGCGTGCGCAGCTACGCCGTCGAGGCGCGCACCGATGCCATCGAACTCAATGCCCAACTCAAGCAGAGCAACACGCGGGTGGTCATCGCACTGGGGCGCCAGGGACTGAACGTGGCCGCTGGCCTGGACCGCGATATCCTGGTGCTGGTGGGCGGCGCCTTGCTGCTCTCGGACGCCGAAATCCTCAACGTGAATGGCATCAGCCTGACGCCTGATCCAGCCCTGCTGTTTACCCGCCTGCGCACCTTGCTGCCCGATGTGAAACGCGTGCTGGTGGTCTACGATCCGCGCAAAACCGAATGGCTGCTGCGCCTTGCGCGCGACGCGGCGCGCGCCCAGGGCCTGGAACTGGTGGCCACGGAAGCGCATGACCTGGGCCAGGCCGCCCATGTGTATTCAAGTTTGATACGCAGCGCCGACAGCAAGCGCGATGCGCTCTGGCTGCCGCACGACACCACCACGGTCGAGGAAAGCACCCTGCTGCCGCTGATTTTGAAGGAATCGTGGAATAACGGTATCCCTATTTTCTCGAGCAACGTGCTCCATGCGCGCAAAGGCGCCCTGTTCGCGATGAGCCCCAACAATGTGGAACTGGGCAAATCGCTCGCTGGCGCGGCGCTGGGCCTGATGGCGGGCGAGCCGCGGCGCAAGGGCGTGCAGCCACTGCGCGAACTGCATTCCGCGCTCAATCTGCGCACCGCCAATCACATGGGCCTGAACATCGGCAACCAGCAGCAACGTACCTTCGACTTCATTTTCTCGGAGCCCTGAAGCCATGATTCGTCAATTTTTACGCCGTACCGGCTTCCGGCGCCAACTCACCATCATTGTGACCGCAGCGATCATGGGGCTGGCGGTCTTTTCGTCCCTGATCAACTCCTGGGAAGCGCGTACCCGCATGCGCGAGCACTTTGTCGAACAGGGACAGCGCATCGCTGAAAACCTGGCGCGCCAAAGCACCCTCGCCCTCTTGTACCATTCGGCCGAAAACGCGCACGAAGTCGTGGCCACCACCCTCACCTTCCCGGATGTGTCGAACGTCCAGATCACCGACACCAAGCAGCAGGTGCTGCTCTCGCGCCACCAGGACGGCAGCGAAGGCATTGATGCGCCGCCCGTCACCAGCCCGATCGTGCACGCCAGGCTCGATGGCGAGACCGGCACCGCATGGCGCTTCATTGCGCCCGTGTTTGGCGGCGCCGCCGATGCTTCCCCGTTCGACCTGCAGGAGGCGACGCCGCAGCTGCTCGGCTACGTCCACGTGTGGGTGGCAAAGGACACACTCAATCGCCTGACCCTTTCCCTCCTGATCGGCAATCTGGTCATCACGCTCTCGTTTGCCGTGATCCTGCTGGTGGTGGTGCGCCTGCTCACGCGCCACATGATCAACCCGCTCAACGCCCTGTCGAATTTGATGCGACGGGCCGAAAAAGGCGAGTCCGGCATGCGCGCCGCGCCCGACGGCCCGCGCGACATCATCGACATGGCGCAGGCCTTCAACAAGATGATGATCGTGCTCGAACAGCGCGAAGCAGAACTGAAAGACTCGCGTGACGCCGCCGTCAGCATGGCACTGATGAAGGCGCAGTTTGCCGCCACGGTCAGCCACGAAGTGCGCACCCCGCTCAATGGCGTGGTCGGCATGCTCGACATGCTCAAGGAAATGGACTTGAACAAGCGCCAGGCCGAATGCGTGGACGTGGCCTGGAATTCTTCGCGTACCTTGATTGAGCTGATTAACAATATCCTCGACTTCTCCAAGATGGAAGCGGGCAAACTGACGCTCGAGGAAGTCGACTTCGACCTGCGCAAGCTGCTCGAAGAAGTCATCGAGCTGGTCGCAAAACAGGCGCAGCAGCGTGACGTGGAACTGGGCTACCTGTTTGACATCGACGTTCCGGACCGCGTCAGCGGCGACTCCCTGCGTCTGCGCCAGGTGCTGATCAACCTGTTGAGTAACGCCGTCAAATTTACCGAGCATGGCGAAGTGGCGGTGCACATCGCCCGCGCGACGGGCGAGCAATTCGGCCTGCGCATCGAAGTGCGTGACAGCGGCATTGGCATGAGCGCACAGCAGCAGGCGCACCTGTTCGAATCGTTCGCCCAGGCCGATCCCTCGACCACCCGCAAATACGGCGGCACCGGCCTGGGACTGGCCATCTGCAAGCAGCTGGTGGGCCTGATGGGCGGCGACATCACGGTTGCCAGCACGCTGGGCGAAGGCACCACCTTCAGCTTCTCCGTGCTGTGCAAGCCTGCGCAGCCGTTGGCCGCTGCCGAAGGCCACGCCGACCTGGTTGGCCTGCGCGTGATTGCCGTTGACGACAGCGACATCGTACGCGGCTTCCTGGTGCAGGCCCTGGCACGCCACGGTGTGGAATGCCATGCCACGCGCTGGGGCGGCGCCGCCCTGCTGCAGCTCAAAGTCGGCAATGACGCCGGTAGCCCCTACCGCATCGTCATCATGGACATTGGCGCGCTCGACGACGATGGCAACGACCTGGCGCGCCAGATCGAATTGCAGGCCCCCGGCACTCATGTCCTGATTCTCGACCGCTTTGGCGCCCCTGCCGGCGGCACCCTGGTCGATGGCTACGCCGCGCTGGGCAAACCACTGCGCGAAGACCGCCTGCTGCAAGCGCTCAAGGACCTGCTGCAAGGCCGTCATATGCCGGAACCCCAGGCCATGCGCCAGCTGGCCGCGCCCAAACGGCGCCAGTTCCGCATCCTGGTGGCCGAAGACAATCGCACCAACCAGATGGTCGCTGCCGGCATGCTCACCATGAACGGCTGCATCTGCGAGTTTGCCGCCAACGGCCGCGAAGCGCTCGAAGCGGCGCGCATTGGCGAATTCGACCTGATCCTGATGGACTGCAGCATGCCCGAGATGGACGGCTACGAAGCGACGGCCCACATCCGCGACCACGAGAAAACCACGGGCCGGCGCACACCGCTGGTGGCCATGACGGCCAACACCCAGCGCGGTGATGCCGAAAAATGCCTGGCTGCCGGCATGGATGATTACCTCGCCAAGCCGATCACACTGGTCGAATTGCGCCAGAAATTGGAAAAATGGTTGCCGCTCAATGGAGAGCCACGCGCGCTGGCTGGCGCCGACAACGAGGGCGAGCACAGCGACGACCCAATTGACCAGGCCACCTTTGCCAAGCTGCGTGAAATCATGGGCCCGTCGCTGCCGCAGGCAATCAGCCCCTTCCTGGAAGACACGCCGCAATATTTGCTGGACCTGGAAACCGCCGTCCAGGCGCGCGACGCCGAGACGGCACGCGCAAAGGCGCACGCAATCAAAGGCTCGTCCGGTAATCTGGGCGCCGGTACCCTGGCCCAGTTGGCCAAGGAAGCCGAGGAATTGGCCATCGCCGGCCAGCCCGACATGATTCAATCACTGCTGCCGCGCCTGCGCCTGGCCTACAACGCGGTCGCCAACGCGCTGGCGAGCGAAATGACAGGCGACGACGCCAGCGTACAGGCCGAAACCGACGACGTGCCGCAGGTCTTGATTGTGGACGACGACCGCAGCACCCGCAGCACCCTGCGCTACACCTTGCAGCGCGATGGCTTCCGCGTCGAAGAAGCGGCCGATGGTGCCCAGGCGCTCATGATGCTCAAGCGCTTCCAGCCCGACGTGATCCTGATGGATGCGGTCATGCCGGTGATGGATGGTTTTACGGCCTGCGCGCGCATGCAGGAGCTGCCAGGAGGGAGCGCCATCCCGGTCTTGATGATCACCGCGCTGGAAGACAACTCCTCGGTCGAACGCGCGTTTGCGGCCGGCGCCAGCGACTACATTCCCAAGCCGATTCACTACGCCGTGCTGTCGCAGCGCGTGCGCCGCATCATTGAAGCCAATCGCGCTGAAAAACGCATTCGCCACCTGGCCTACAACGACTTGTTGACCGGCCTGCCAAACCGCACCCTGTTTTTCGACCTGCTTAACCAGGCCACCGAACAGGCGCGCACCAATGCGCACCAGCTGGCCGTGCTGTTCATGGATCTGGACCGCTTCAAATACGTCAACGACAACCTTGGCCACGACGTGGGCGACCGCCTGCTGGTCGCGGTGGCCCAGCGCGTGCGTCGCACCGTGCGCAGCCTGGACGTGCTGGCGCGCCTGGGCGGCGATGAATTTACCATCGTGCTCAATGACGTGGACGGCCCGGCGCCGGCAGCGGCCGCCGCACAGAACATCTGCCGCGTACTGGCCGCACCGTTTAACATCGACGGCCACGACATTTTTGTGACAGCGAGCGTGGGCATCGCCATGTATCCGCACGACGGGCTGGACGTCCCAACCCTGGTCAAGCATGCCGACAGTGCCATGTATCGCGCCAAGAAGACCAACACCGGCTTCCAGTTCTTTGAAGCGTCGATGGAACACACGATTTCAGAGCACGTGCGGCTCGAAACCGATCTGCGACGCGCGCTGGAAAACAATGAGCTGGAAGTGTATTACCAGCCGCAGGCGCGTCTGCATGACCAGCAGATCATCGGCATGGAAGCGCTGGTGCGCTGGAAGCACGCCACGCGCGGCATGGTGCCGCCCAACGAATTCATTCCGCTTGCCGAAGAAACTGGCTTGATCAACCCACTTGGCGACTTCGTGCTGCGCACCGCCTGCGCCCAGCTGCGCGACTGGATCGCCCAGGGCTTGCCGCCGCTGCGGGTCGCAGTCAACCTGTCGGTGCGCCAGCTGCTGCAGAAAAATTTTGCCGACAGCGTGGAGCAGGTGTTGATCGACACCGGCCTGCCGCCGGCGCTGCTGGAGCTGGAGATCACGGAAAGCACGCTGATGGAGCACGCACAGGACACGCTGCAGGCCCTGCACCGTTTGCGCTCCCTGGGGCTGCGCTTGTCGATCGACGACTTCGGGACGGGCTACTCGTCGCTATCCTACTTGAAGCGCTTCCCGGTCGACATCATCAAGATCGACCGCTCCTTCGTGAGCGACGTCGCACAGGATGCAGACGACGCGGCCATCGTGGCTGGCATCATCGCGCTGGCGCACAGCCTGCGTCTGGAAGTCGTCGCGGAAGGGGTGGAAACCGAAGCCCAGTTGAACTACCTGCGAGCGCAGAAATGCGATCTGCTCCAGGGCTACTACCTGAGCCCGGCCGTGCCAGCGGCGCAGTTTGCCGCGCTGGTGCTCTCGCGCGAGGCGGCAGCGGTGGTCAAGTACTGATGGCCCCGCCATCGGAAAAAACAATCAACAAGCAGAGAACAAGTGAACACGAGCACCATCGAAGACAATGACGACGCACCTGGCTGGAGCGCGATTGATCGCGCCTTGAACCAGCTTTACCCGCAACAGAAGCCAAAACATTTCGGCACCGTGGTACCGGCTGCCTTGGGCGGCCAAGATCCCCTGAACGGCGTTAGCGCTTATTTGCGCATGGACCCGCTTCCACACTGGCACTACATTACCTACGGGTTTTCTGACCTCTTTGTGAAAGAATCGCCAGATCCGGAAACGAGCGGATACGGATTCGAGCTGACATTCAGGCTCGCATGCAGTAACGACAGCACCGAGCCACCCACCTGGCCAATCGGGCTCCTGCAAAACCTCGCGCGCTATGTTTTCAAGTCAGGCAACGTCCTCGCAGATGGGCACTGGATGAATGCAAACGGGCCGATTGCCCTTGAAACCGACACCCTGATTTGCTCGCTCGGCTTCATCATTGATCCGGAACTCAAAGGCATAGACACGCCCCATGGCCACCTGGATTTCCTGCAGCTTGTCGGCCTGACTGAGGACGAAGAATTGGCAGGCAAGACCTGGAACGTGAAGTCCTTCCTGGACGTTCTCTTGCCCCACATGCCACTATGGATTACAGATCTGCACCGGGCGTCGTTGATGACCGTCCCGTCGGTGGCAGAAAAGGTGCAGCAGGCGTCCCTGTCCGAACCATCATCGAACGCCTACCTGTATACAGACGTGTTGCAGCTAGGACCACTGAAGCGGCTGTTTCGCCCATCGGTGATGACCATCACCATGGGTGCCGGTCAGGTCTCCGCGCTGTTGGCGGCATTGCTGCGACGTTTGCCGTTTGGATTGGAATTCACCTTTGCCAGTCCGGACGCGACAATGATCTGTGCAGCCGGCAACGAAAACTCGTATGCCTTGCAAGGCACGGAATTGCGCCTGCAACTAAGCGGCGACGCGCTGCGTACGCTACAGGCCACGTTGTTGCCCATCGCTGGCACTTACCCAGTGCCTGGATTCGCGGATTTGCAGATCTGCGTGCGCAAGACCCACATCACCGACCAGGCAGGCAAGATCGTCAAGACGATAGGTTAGCCCGCCCGGGGACCACGCCCCGGGCATGGCCATGTGGCTTAGATTTCTTCGTACAGCGGCAAGGTCAGGAACTCGGCAAACTGCTCCGACGTCGACATCTCTTCAAAGATTTGCGCAGCGCGCACGTAAGTCGGGTTGTCGCCGTTTGGCGCGACTTCCTTCACCTTGACCAGCTCTTCTGGAATCATCGCGCGGACCATCTCGGCGGTGACCTTGCGGCCATCGTCGAGCACGCCCTTGGTCGAGCGGATCCATTGCCACACTTGCGAACGGCTGATCTCCGCGGTTGCCGCATCTTCCATCAGGTTATGAATTGGCACGCAACCGTTGCCGGCCAGCCAGCTACCGAGGTAGTGGATACCGACGTTGATGTTGTAACGCAGGCCAGCCTCGGTGATCGGCGCTTCGGGCTTGAAGTCCAGCAGCTCGGCCGCCGTGACGTTGATGTCGGGACGCTGCTTGTCGATCTGGTTGGGTTTGTCGCCCAGCACCTTCTTGAACTCGCCCATGGCCAGTTCCACCAGACCCGGGTGGGCTACCCAGCCGCCGTCGTAGCCATCGGTCGCGTCACGCGCCTTGTCGTTGCGCACGCCACCCATGGCGATCTCGTTTTTCTCTGGATCGTTTTTGATCGGGATGAGTGCTGCCATGCCGCCGATGGCGGGTGCGCCGCGCTTGTGGCAAGTCTTCAGCAGCAGCAAGGCGTAGGCCCGCATGAAGGGCGAGGTCATCGTCACTTTCGGACGGTCGGCCAGGCAGAAGTCCTTGTCGAGCTTGAACTTTTTAATGCACGAGAAAATGTAATCCCAGCGCCCGGCGTTCAGGCCCGAGCTGTGTTCGCGCAGCTCGTACAGGATTTCATCCATTTCAAAGGCGGCCAAAATCGTTTCGATCAGTACCGTGGCTTTGATCGTGCCCTGTGGCAGTCCCAGTTCCTGCTGCGTCATCACGAAGATGTCGTTCCACAGGCGCGCTTCCAGGTGCGATTCCATTTTTGGCAGGTAGAAATATGGACCTGCGCCGCGCGCCAGTTGTTCCTTGGCGTTGTGCACCATGAACAGGGCAAAGTCAAAGATGCCGCCGGAGATGCGTTTGCCGTCGACCAGCACGTGCTTTTCGTCGAGGTGCCAGCCGCGCGGACGCACCACCAGGGTGGCGATCTTGTCGTTGAGCTTGTAGACCTTGCCGTTCTGTTCCAGCGAGATCGTGCGGCGTACCGCGTCCTTCATGTTGATTTGGCCGGTAATCTGGTTGTCCCAGTTTGGCGTATTCGAATCTTCGAAGTCCGTCATGTAGCTGTCAGCGCCCGAGTTGAAGGCATTGATGACCATCTTGCGCTCGACCGGACCGGTGATTTCGACGCGGCGGCATTCCAGCGCCGGGGGAATCGGCGCGATTTTCCAGTCGCCGGCGCGAATATGCGCGGTATCGGCCAAAAAATCAGGACGCTCGCCGGCGTCGAGGCGCTTGGCGCGCTCCACGCGCAGGGCCAGCAGTTCCTGGCGGCGCGGCTCGAAAGCGCGCGTCAGCTTGGCCACCAGGGCCAGTGCCTCGGGGGTGAGGATTTGCTCGTAGCCGGCCTTGATCTCGGCGCTAATGTCCATTCCTGCTGGGGTGGCGAAAGTCATACGTACTCCTGTGTATAAGTAAAAGTAATGAAAAGCGGTGTCGATTAGCTGAACTGATGCATTGGCGAATCATATGGCATCCAGTATATTCACTATGAGGTAGCTAAACGAGACAATTAATACATTCATCTGTGCGTTTTTGTCACAGATGAGCAAGGATTTTATGGGACAGTTCCGCCAGATTTCCACCTTCGTCGACGTGGTCGCACGCGGCAGCCTGTCCGCCGCTGCCCGGGCCGAGGGCATTGCACCTGCCATGATAGGGCGGCGCCTGGACGCACTGGAAGCGCGCCTGGGTGTCAAACTGCTCCAGCGCACCACGCGCAAGCTGGTGCTGACCAATGAAGGCGCCGCATTCCTGGAGGACTGTCAGCGCATTCTATCGGAATTGGAGGATGCGGAATCAGCTGTCGCGGAGCGCAGTGCCCGCGCCACTGGCCACTTGCTGGTGTCGGCGCCGGCCGGCTTCGGGCGCCTGCACGTGGCGCCCCTGCTGCCCTCCTTCCTGGCCGAGCACCGCGAAGTGACCGTCAATCTTAATCTCAATGATCGTGTGGTCGATGTGGTGGGCGAAGGCGTGGATGTGGCCATACGTATTGCCAGCCTCTCCGATTCGAGCCTGGTGGGCGTGAAGCTGGCGGACAACCAGCGCGTGCTGGTGGCGGCGCCCGCTTACCTGAAGCGGCACGGCACGCCGGGGTCGCTGGCGGACCTGGCGCGCCACAACTGCCTGGCAATCAGCAGCGAAGGCAGCCAGCGGGGCTGGACCTTCCGCGATAACGGCAAGCTGGTGACCCTGAAGGTCGCTGGGAATATGGTGTGCAATGATGGGGCCGTGCTGCATGACTGGGCGCTGGCCGGCAAGGGGTTGGCGTGGCGGTCGATGTGGGAAGTCAATGCCGATATCGAGGACGGGCGTCTGGTGACGGTGCTGGACCAGCATGCTGCACCGGGCAATGATATCCACGCGGTGTTCGCGCAGCGCCGCCATCTGCCGCTGCGCATCAGGGCCTTCGTGGACTTCCTGCGGCATGCGTATGCGCAGCCGGGTTATTGGCGCAGTGCCCCGTAAGCGCCCCCCCTAAAACCCGTCGTCCTCGCGAAAGCGGGGACGACCGCAAGCGGTCGTGCGCCAACGCATGCGTTGGCCCCAAGCTCAAGCAAACCCGTCGTCCTCGCGCATGCGGGGACCCATGCTGAGCTCGCTTGAGCTTGGGTCCTCGCTTTCCGAGGACGACGCTGGGGGAGTTTTACGAATTACAAAACCATTAGACGAAAAAAAATCCCCGGAAACCGAGGATTTTCTTGTCGTTGACTCAGCGGAATTAGATCGGCTGAATGTTCGAAGCTTGCTTGCCTTTAGGGCCAGCGGTTACTTCGAAAGAGACGCGCTGGTTCTCTTGCAGCGATTTGAAGCCTGCCGACTGGATAGCCGAGAAGTGAGCGAACAGATCTTCGCCGCCTTCGTCAGGGGTAATAAAGCCGAAGCCCTTCGAATCATTGAACCATTTTACGATGCCAGTTGCCATTACAATTTCCTATTTCAGTTAGTTGGGCTTACGCCCGTTTTAGATCGTTTGAAGAAGCAAGAAAGAAATGACAGACAGACTGCACTACTACCTCGAATCCAACGATCCCGCATTATACCCAATAAATCATAAAAAACACGTACTCTGCAAAATAAACCTGCGCACCACCGTTTTCATTCGAGAAATCAACGCTGGCAACCCCGTTTTCGCAGCATCAGTACGATGAATATAGGGCATCGAAGCGGAGGTTGTTTGCGTTAGATCAAACGTTCCTCGGCTCCACGCTTGCATTAACGCATAAGCAATCAAGCCGTGGCGCGCTATTGAAGCTGGTCACCGGCGCCAAATTGTTCCGCACGCGGATCGGCTTCGCCCCAGGCGATATAGGTCGTCAAATCGGCCAGCCAGCGCTCCCAGTCGGCCGGCGCGATGGTCTCGAAGGCCATCAGCACGCGCAAGCGCTGCTCCAGCGTGCGCGCTTCCTGCCCCAGCACCCGAAAGCCAAAGGTGGCGGCCGATCCTGCAATGGTGTGCAGCGCCTGGTGCAGCTCACCGATCACCGCAGGGTCGGGCGCAGCCGCATCAAACGCGTCGCGCAAGCCGCGCAGGCGTGCCATGGTTGCAGGCACGCTGGCGGCAAACTTGTCGTTCAAGGCATTGAGGCGGTCGAAAAACGCCTGATCAATCAGGTTTGCCATTGCTGCCGCAACTTACTTGGTGCCGAAAATGCGGTCACCCGCATCGCCCAGGCCTGGCACGATGTAGGCGTGGTCGTTCAGGTGCGAATCGAGCGAGGCGACGTACAGCTTCACGTGCGGATGGGCATTCTGGAACACGGTCACGCCTTCCGGCGCAGCCACCAGGGCCAGGAAAATGATCTGTTCGTCCGAGACGCCGCGTTTTTTGAGCACATCGACCGCATGCACGGCCGAGTTACCGGTGGCAACCATCGGGTCGCACAGGATGAAAATGCGGTCGGCCGTGTCAGGCAGACGCACCAGGTATTCCACCGGCTTGTGGGTTTCGGGATCGCGGAACACGCCCACATGGCCCACGCGGGCCGACGGCACCAGTTCCAGCAAGCCGTCGCTCATGCCGATGCCGGCGCGCAGAATCGGCACAATCGCCAGTTTTTTGCCGGCGATGACGGGCGCGTCGATGGTTTCCAACGGCGTTTCGATCTGGCGGGTGGTCAGCGGCAGGTCGCGCGTGATTTCGTAACCCATCAACAACGTGATTTCCTTGAGCAATTCGCGGAAGGTGCGGGTCGAGGTGTCACGCTCGCGCATGTGGCTCAGTTTATGCTGGATCAGCGGGTGGTTCAGGATGAACAAATTGGGAAAGCGTGGATCTTGTTTCATGATGTTATCTGTTTTCGTGGTTGTGGCTTATTCGTCATTATCCCAGCCACAAGCAGGTTTGTCCTAATTTTGGCAAATATACTTGGTATATCGGCAAAGCGGCGGCCCCGACCCGCCGCCCCCTCAGCCTGCCGTCAATGCGCGCGCCAGGATTGCCGTGCAATCGACACCGTCCGGCAGGCGGCCGAAGGCGCCGCCCACATCGCGTGCGATGCGCGAGGCAACAAAGGCTGCGCTGACAAAGCCCGGCGCATGCAGCAGCAGCAGCGCGCCCTGCACCGCCACCACAATCCGTTCGGCCAGCCGGCGCGCGCCGTATTCATCGCTTTGCGGCTGCGCCAGATCTTCCAAGAGACGCGCAGCGTAGGCCGTAAATGCGCCATCGCTCGTGCCGGCCAGGGCCAATTCGGCAGCCAGCGCTTCACGCGCGGCCGGTGTCTTGCCAAACGCGCGCAGCACATCGAGGCACATCACATTGCCCGATCCTTCCCAGATTGAATTGACAGGGAACTCGCGGTACAGGCGCGCCAGCGGACCATCTTCCACATAACCGTTACCGCCCATGACTTCCATCGCTTCGGCGCCAAACGCGGGACCGCGCTTGCACAACCAGTATTTGCCGGCAGGCGTGAGGATGCGTCCCAACAGGGCCTGGGCCGGATCGTCCACCTGGTCAAAGCAGCGCGCCAGGCGCAGCGCGAAGGCGGTTGCCGCCTCCGATTCCAGCGCCAGGTCGGCCAACACGTTTTGCATCAAGGGCTGGCTGGCCAGCGGGCGACCAAACGCGGCGCGTTCGCGCGCATGATGCAGCGCGTGGGTCAATGCGGCGCGCATGATGCCGGCAGTACCGACCACACAATCGAGGCGGGTATGGCTGCCCATTTCCAGGATCGTGGGAATGCCACGCCCTGCCTTGCCGACCAGCCAGCCGTGGGCATCGCAAAACTCCACTTCGGATGAGGCATTCGAGCGGTTGCCCAATTTGTTCTTCAGGCGCTGCACGCGGATCGCGTTGCGGCTGCCGTCGGGTAGATAGCGCGGAACAAAAAAGCACGAGAGGCCCGCGCTGCCTTCGTCATCAGTCTGCGCCAGCACCAGATGGGCGTCGGACTGGGGCGCCGAAAAAAACCATTTGTGGCCGACGATGCGCCAGGCGCCCTCGCCTTCGTCGCCAAACAGGGCGCGCGCTTCGAGCGGCGGCAACGGATAGGCGCGCGTAGTGTTGGCCCGCACATCAGTGCCGCCCTGCTTTTCGGTCATGCCCATGCCGATCAAGGCGCCGTTCTTTTGCGCGATCGGCAGCGAGCGCGGATCGTATTGACGCGACAGGATTTTCGGCAGCCAGCCCGCCACCATTGGCCCGGCCTGGCGCAGTGCCGGCACCGAAGCGTACGTCATCGTGACCGGACACTGGGCGCCGTTTTCGACTTGCCCGAACAGCAGATATTGGGCCGCGCGCACCACCTGGGCGCCCGGCAGGCCCGAGTCCCAGGGCGAGGCGTGCACGCCGCTTTCGATCATCAGGGCCATCAAGGCGTGCCAGGATGGATGAAACTCCACTTCGTCAATACGCCGGCCGCTGCGGTCGAAGTTATGCAGCACGGGTGAATTGGCGTTCGCCTGGCGCCCCAGGTCCAGCACCTCGGCCCGGCCCAGGCGCTTGCCCAACACGCGCAATTGCCCGTCAGCCGCAGCGCCGCCCTCGCGCTGCAAGGCTTCCTGCAAGGCTATGTCACATGCATACAAATTGATGTTCTCGAACGGCGACGCCTGATTGAAGACCTGGTGTGTATCGAAGTGGTGCATAAAAGCTGTCCGGTGGGAGGCGAAACGGGCAGGCTAGCGCAAAGCACCGCGCCAGGCAAGCGCACCGGCGCGGCAATTGCGCGGCATCAGGCAGGCCAGACGTCGCAAAGCTGTCGCGGATACGGCGGTAACGCAGATTTCTGCTGCATTTTTCATAGGTTCGGTGATACATTTGAAGTGGGCCTAAAACTTGCCTCCGATGCCAAGCACGGTACGCCGGAATCCCCTGTTCCGCCCTGCCAGATTCAAGGAAGCCCGACTCCATGATCCGCGCCACGCCTGCAGCGACCACCACCACCGAACGGCGGCAGATCGACCATTTGATGGAAGCGGCCGGCGACCTGGTCTTGCGGGTCAATCTGGACGGTCTGGTGGTGCAGGCCAGCGCCCGCACCCACGCCCTGCTCGGCCTTGCACACACGCTCACCGGCGCGGCACTGGGCTCGCTGGTGGCCGAATCGGACCTGCAGGGATTGAACGCCGCTGCGGCCGACGCCATTGCCGCACCGCCCGGCGCGGCGCCAGTACGGGTGGCCCTGCGCATCAAGTCGCACAACGGCGAGACCTGGTTCGACCTCTCGCTGGCGCGCATGGACCCGCCGAACACCACGCCGGAACTGCTGGTGGTGGGCCGCGACATGACCGCCCAGCAGGTCGCTGAAGAACAGCTGCGCCACATGGCCACCCACGACGCCCTCACCGGCCTGCCCAATCGCTTGCTGCTGTCGGACCGCATCCGCGTGGTGCTGGCGCAGGCGCGCCGTTCGGGCCAGGGCTTCTCCGTCGTGTGCGTGGGCCTGGACAGCTTCAAGCGCATCAATGACGCGCTGGGCCACCCGATCGGCGACGCGGTGCTGCGCATGGCAGCGACGCGCATGCGCAAGACGCTGCGCGACAGCGACACGCTCGCGCGCATTGGTGGCGACGAATTTATCGCGGTGCTGCCTGGCGCCAGCGGCGAAGCACAAATCCGCTTGGTCACTGGGCGCCTGCTGGCCACCTTGCAGCCGCCCTGCGAAATCGAGGGCAATACGATTTATATCGGGGCCTCGGTCGGCGTGGCGGTGTTTCCCGAGCATGCGGAAGACGAAATCCAGCTGGTAGCCAATGCCGATGCAGCCATGTTGCGTGCCAAGGAAACCGGCAAGGCGCGCTGCGTGTTTTACAGCGCGCGCCAGACCGAGGCCGCCGGCCACGACATTTCCCTGGAAGCGGCCATGTTTCGCGCCGTGCGCGAAGGCGAGTTCCAGCTGCACTATCAGCCCATCGTGGCCGCCGACACGCGCCAGATCCAGGGTTTTGAAGCGCTCATGCGCTGGAAGCATCCTACGCTGGGCATGGTGCCGCCGGTGCGCTTCATCCCCATCGCCGAAACCAATGGCCTGATCAACATGCTGGGCGCCTGGGCGCTTAAATCGGCCTGTGTGCAATTGCGCCAGTTTGAGCAGGCGGCCGGTCGCCCGCTCTACATGTCGGTCAATATCAGCCCGCGCCAATTTCGCAGCGACCAGTTCCTCGATGTGCTGGACGATGCGCTCACGTTTTCTGGCCTGGACGGCGCCCAGCTGGTCCTGGAAATTACGGAAGGCACCTTGATGAACGATCCGGCCCATGCCGAGCTGATTTTGGGCCGCATGGCCGAACGCCGCGCCCGCATCGCGATTGACGATTTCGGGACCGGCTACTCTTCCCTGGCCTACCTGAAGCGCTTTCCCATTTCCGTCCTGAAGGTTGACCGCACCTTCATCAAGGACCTGCCGGAGTCGCAAAAGGATGGCGCGATCTGCCACGCCGTATTTGACCTCGCACGCCATTTGCAGCTGTCGGTGGTCGCCGAAGGTGTGGAGACGGAAGACCAGTACAAATTCCTTGAAAAGCACGGCTGCCAATACATCCAGGGCTATCTGACCGGGCGCCCGATGCCGGCCAATGTGGTGATGACGGCGCTGCGCGACTCGTTCAACCCGCTGCGCGAAGGACATCAATGAGCGCAGCGCCAGACCCGCAATCCACCTTGATGCTGCTCTTTGAGCGCGTGCGCGACATGGGCGACATGCATGGTTTTGCGCGTGCCATCGGGGCCGTTCTGGGCGCCATGCGCGGCGACCAGGAGCAGGAGTTTTCCATGACCCAGACCGTGTTGTCGGACCCGGTCCTGACCAACAAGGTCCTGCGCCTGGCCAACAGCGGCATGTATTCGGCGTTCGGCCAGCAGATCACCACCGTGACAAAAGCCGTGCTGGTGCTGGGCACGGACGCCATCGGCCAACTGGCGCTGGGACTCAAAGCCATCGAGGAAGTGTCGGTCACTGAAGGCGACACGCCACCGGCGCACGTGGAAATGGAAAAAGCCGTGCTGGCCGGGATGGTGGCGCGCCAGGTCGCCAACAGCGCCGCAGCGGGCGATCCCGAGGAAGCGGTGGTGTGCTCGATGCTGCATATGTTGGGCCGCATGCTGATCACCTTTTACCTGCCCGAACGCTGGGCTGCTCTGCAGGCCCACAGTGGCCCCGGCAGCGAAGACGCCGCCGCCCTGACCGTGCTGGGATTGAGCATGGAAGACGTGGGCCGCGCCGCCGCCGGCCAGTGGGGCATGCCCGAAGAACTCGTTGGCAGCATGCGCCGCATCGAACCTGCCGCTCCGGGCGCAGACTTTTCGCACAACGACTGGCTCGCTGCCCTGTCCACCATGTCAGCCCAGTGCGCAGACTCGCTGTGGCACGACGATGAAGCAGGTGCGGTGACGGTGCGGGCACTGGCTAGCAGCTTCTCGGCCATGCTTGGCGTGCCGCCCGAAGCAATCATGGCGGCGGTGGAGACGGCGCGCCAGGTAGCCGCGGCCGACCTTTCGCTGGCGCCCTTGGCCGGTCCGGCCGGGCGCCGCACGCGGGCCATGGCGGCGACTCGTTTGCGCGCGGAATACAACCAGATCATGCGGGCCGGTGTGGCGGACATGCGCGGCATGCTGGCCACGGCGAACCCAAG
>JBJMVX010000330.1:0-5493 GCA_045810445.1 Massilia sp. | reverse complement strand
TTCCACCGTGCTCACCGCGCGTTTCCACACCGGACGGTTTTCCGTCACGCCCGTCAGGGCCGTGCCGTAGAAAGCGAAGGTGGTGTCAACGAAAGGCTTAGAGAGGTAGTTGGCGTAAGTATGGATCAGGTGCCATTCGAAATACGACTTCCAGGTGGCCAGGTCGGTCTTTTCCAGCACCGTGTTAAAACCGGTCAGGTAGCTTGGCTGGTTGACGATCACATAGTCGACCTTGTTGGCCACGCCAGCAGCAGCGGCAGCTGCCTTCCAGTCGTAACCCGGGGTCAGTTCACCCAGCTTGGCCAGAGGCACCTTGTTGTACTGCTTGACCGGATCGCGGTTCTCGACCTTGGTCCATTGTGCCTGGGCCAGATCGGTTTCCAGCGCAACGATGGCCTTGGCGGCCTCGGCGGCATCCTTGCGGCCCACCATCGCCAGCATGGCAGCGATGTGCTGCTCATACTTGGCCTTGGCGTCGGCCATTTTGGCGTCGTCTTTTTTCAGGTAGTAGTCGCGGTCTGGCAGACCCAGGCCACTCTGGTAGATATTGGCTGCGTAACGGGTCGACTCGCGTGCGTCCTGGGCGATGTAGACCGTGTACGGGGTGGCCACGCCGATTTTCGACAGGTGGGCAATCAGGGCCGGAATGGCTTTCTTGTCTTTCAGGCCGCGAATCTTGGCCAGTTCGCCCGTCAGCGGCTTGTAGCCCAGCTCGTCACGCTTCTTTTCGTTCATGTAGCTGGCGTACAGGTCGCCGATCTTGCGCGCTTCGGAACCGGCCTTCTGGTTCTTTTCCTGCTGGGCCGATTCAATGATGCTGCGAATCTGAGGCTGGACGTCGTCGCGCAGCTTGGCAAAGGTGCCCCAGCTTGATTTGTCGGCCGGGATCTCGGTCTTTTCCAGCCATTTTCCATTCAGGTAGACGAAGAAATCGTCCTGCGCCCGTACCGAAGGCTGGATGAACTGGGTGTCAATACCGGAGATCGGTGCTGTCGGTTCGGCGGCGAAGGCGAAGCTCGCCAACAGGCTCAAGGTCAGGGTGCTCAGCAAATATCGTTTCACGTTACGTCCTTATGGGGCTGGGGGAAAATGGCTCGTGGCCGGTACTAGCCCCAGATTCTACAACTTCATTTCCAGTTTCAGGCTAACTGTCGTATATGTATGTGTTGCAGTTTGGGACACCAGCAAGGCGTTGTTGGCAGCCACCGCGTCGCCCGTGTCATAGCCTTTGTGCAGGAGATTGTTGCCCGAGAGGCGCAACTGGGTGTTGCTGCTGAACTTCCACAGCGCGTAAGCGTCGAGCTGGCGCTTCACGCCGGTGCTGACCCGTTCCTCGTTGCTGGTCTGGATGATGGTCGCTGGCGTCCAGTTCAAGCTGCCGCCAAAGGCCAGGGGCGACTTCTTCACGCGGTAGTCAAAGCCCACGTTGGCAGTCTGCTTGGCCTGCTGGTCGAGCCGGTTGTCCGGGCCCATGATGCCATCCACGCTGGACCAGAAATGGCTGTAGTTGGCGCGCAGATCCATATTCGGCGCGTCGGCCATCAGGTCCGACAATTGCAGCTTCGCTTCCAGCTCGATGCCGCTGGTGCGCGCGCTGCCCACGTTCGACGGCGTCGACAGGTAGTGCAACTGGCCGTCAATCGGCGAAATGCTCGAACTTAAGGTGCGGCGCATCAGATCGTCGATCTGGCGCACGAAGGCGCTGGCGCTCAGAATCCCGCTCTTGCCCACATAGTGTTCGTAGGCCAGGTCCAGGCCCTTGGCCAGTTCGGGCTTCAAGTTCGGATTGCCACTGCGATCAGGCCGGGTGGGGTCGCCCACCACCTGCGAATACACGGGCAGGGCGATCAGGTCATTGAGCTGGGGCGCGCGGTAGCTCTGGGTCAGGCTGGCGCGCACCTGGTCTTTTTCGTGGCCGGGAATGCGCCACACCGTGTGCAGCACCGGGCTCCACACGCTGCTGGTGCTTTCCGTGTCATTGCCCTGGTTGCTGGCATTGGTGCGGATGCCTTCCCAGCGCAAGCCCAGGTAGACACCCCACTGCGGCGTGATGTCCCACTCGTCCTGCACATAGCCGGCAAAGCGGCGCGTGTCAGCCGTCAGGTCGGTGCCCGAGGCGGCAAACAGGGGCTGGTCATTGCGCAGCGACGTGCCGTTCTGCACCCGGTGTCCCGCTTCCAGGTCCCAGCCGGCGGCCAGCAGGTGGCCCTGGCCCATCGAGCGCGTGTACTTGCCGCCCGTGGACAGGCCTGTGTTGCGCGTGTCGTCGCTCGTCACGTACAGGTCGGTGGCGGTGCCGGCGCCATTGTATTGCTGGCGCCGGGTGTCGCTGCTGTTCACGCCCGCGCCAAAGCCAAATTTCACGTCGAGCTTGGCGGCCGAGTCGATCTTGTGCAGCCAGTTGCCAAAGCCGCGAATGAAGCTGCCGGAGTTGCTGGAACTGCCCAGGGCCAGTGCATAGTCGGGCGGCGGCGCGCCGGCAGCCATCTCGGTGATGGTGCCATTGGCACTGCCATGGTTGCTGTTGTGGCCAATGAAAGGCTGGAGGTTCAGTGTGTCGCCGTTGTCAAAACGGTAGGACAGGCGCGGCGCGAAAAACGCCAGCTGATTGGTCGAGTCGCCCTGGGAGGTGCGCGCCTGGTCCTGGGCCAGGGTGCCGTCGGGACGGATGTTCTGGTAGGTGCTGGTGCCCGCGTCCCGGCCGTGGTTCACCGCGAGCGTGCCGTTGAGCAGCCAGGACAGCGCACCCAGCTTGCCCGGCGCCGTCAGCGACACGTTCGGGCTGTGCAAGCCCTGCTCGATGCTGTCGGTCAGCTTGAGCTGGATATCCTTTTGCTGATAACCCTCGCGCAGCACGATGTTGATGGTGCCGGCAATGGCCTGGGTGCTGTGTTCGGCCACCGGTCCGCGCATGATTTCAATGCGTTCGACCTGGTCGGGCGCGAGCGACTCGAGCGAAAAGCCGGCAGGCGGGCGCTCGCCATTGACCAGCATCTGGGTGTAGCCATTGCCCATGCCGCGCATGCGCACGCCGCCGCCGCCACGGCCCGGAGGACCGCCCATGGTCACGCCAGGCAGGCGCTTGAGGATTTCGCCGATGCTGCTGTCGCCATTGCGGTCAAGCTCTTCACGCCCGAACACCATCTTGGACGCGGTCGCGTTGCGGCGCAGATCGGTGTCATTGGCGCGGCTGCCATTGACCTGCACCTGCTGCACCTCGGCGGGTTTTGCGGCCGGTTTCGCGGCCGGGCGCGCGCTGGCGGGCGCCGCCGCCGGCGGGGTTTCTGTACCCTGCACGACTTGTTCGGCGGCAAGGGCAGGAAGGGCGACGGCGCTCGCAAGGGCGAGTTTGGCCAAAGTGGACAAGGTTGACATGGGAGAAGGGCCCAGCAAGGGCCGCCAGCTAAGGTGTAAGAAAAAACAATGCCGACATTCTAGACTCACCAGCCGCATCCCGCGCTTGCCTTTGCATAAATTTACTTTTCGATACAAGAGCTTGTACAGCCGCAAGTAATTCGCGTAAGATGCACAAATGATCACAGTCGTTTCTTAAAAGATATTTTTGTACACTTTAATGGACAACCACTTTTCCCGTTACCTGGACCTGACGCGTTTCACTGCCGCAGTGCTGGTGGTGCTCGCCCACTTCGTTCAGTACGGCATCATCGGTGTAACGCCCCCTGGCACCCTGCCTGACCTGGGCCGCGAGGCCGTGATTGTGTTTTTCCTGCTGTCGGGCTTCGTGATTGCCTACACCAGCGCCACCAAGCCGCTGACCTTGCGCCAGTACGTGGTCGCGCGCAGTGCCCGCATCTATTCCGTGGCCATTCCCGTGGTCCTGCTGTGCTTTGTGGTCGCTGGCGTTGCTGCCCAGCTGGGCAGCTTGCCTGCCGAGGATGCCTACCAATTCCACAAACTGTATGTGTACCTGCCGCTGCACCTGCTCTTTGCCGGCGAACTGTGGACCCTGTCCGAGGTGCCACCCTGGCTGCCCCAGTACTGGTCGCTGGGCTACGAGGTGTGGTATTACGTCCTCTTTGGCGTGGCTTTTTACCTGCGTGGCCGCACCCGCGTGTGCGCTGTTGCGCTGGTACTGCTGATCATGGGACCAAAATTGTGGCTGCTGCTGCCGATCTGGCTTGCCGGTGTTTATCTGTACCGCTATCAGAAAGACTTGCCACTTTCGCAGCGTCAGGCGCGCCTGGCCTGGTGCGCCACCCTCGTGCTGCTGGGCCTGTACAAATACCTGGGCCTGGACCAATCGCTGCGCACGCTAGGTAGCGCGCTCTGGCCCTTCCCCAACCTGCACCTGGGCAGCGCCGAGCGTTACCTGGCCGACTATGTCGTGTGCGTGCTGATCTACCTGAACTTCGTGCTGGCGCGCCAGGCCGGCTTCCCCTCCCTGCAAGCCTGGGACCGTTCCATCCGCGCCCTGTCGACCTACACTTTCACGCTTTACCTGATCCACGGGCCGGTGATCGCCTTGTGGAATTTATACTACCCTCACCAAGCGAACAGCGTGCGCGACATGTTGCTGCTGTGCGCTGCGATTGCCGGCGCCACCTGGCTGGCCGGACAGGTCACCGAAAGGCGCAAGCAATGGTTTCATTTGCACATCGATAGCGCCACCCTGTTGTGTATGCGCCGCTTCGCCTAAGCCCATTTTCGTGAGCGCGCCAAGGCCCGCCTGCGTTTGCGTTTATACTGAACCGCACGCCAATTGGGCGCGTTCGAGCAAACTGCAGGTGAGGTAATGGGTTCTACACTTAAAAATTCCGGTCTGGTGGGCGTGGGTGTGATTGCCGGCCTGGCACTGTCCATGCAATTTTCCGCAATCGCGCAACGTCCGGTCGACACGGGCATGCCGATCGAGGAATTGCGGCAACTGGCCGATGTGTATGGCCTCATCAAGTCCGACTACGTGGAACCGGTCGGTGACAAGAAACTCCTGAGCGAAGCCATTTCCGGCATGGTTGCCTCGCTGGACCCCCACTCGGCCTACCTGGACCAGAAAGCCTACCGCGACCTGCGCGAAAGCACTGAAGGCAAGTTCGTTGGCCTGGGTATTGAAATTGGCGTCAGTGAAGAAGGCTATATCAACATCGTCGCCCCGATTGAAGACTCGCCGGCCTGGCGTGCCGGCATCCAGGCAGGCGACCTCATCACCCGCATCGATGGCCAGCCCGTGCAGGGCATGGGCGTGGATCAAGCGGTCAAGAAAATGCGTGGCGAGCCCCATTCCAAAGTCACCCTCACCTTGCAGCGCATCGGTCTGCCGGCGCCCCTGGTGCTGACCATCGCACGCGAAGAAATCATCCAGAAAAGCGTCAAGGGCAAGATCGTCGAACCGGGCTATGCGTGGTTGCGCATCTCGCAATTCCAGGAACCAACCCTGGACGACATGGTTGCCAAGATCACCGCCCTGTACAAGCAGGAGCCGCAGCTCAAAGGCCTGGTGCTGGACTTGCGCAACGACCCGGGCGGGCTGCTGCA
>JBJMVX010000329.1:0-6940 GCA_045810445.1 Massilia sp. | reverse complement strand
CAGCTCCCGGGAACAAAAACAATTGTTCGGGATTAGCGGATCTTGCGATCATGCTTCTTGCGGGCTGCGGCATTCTGGGCATGCAGGATGGCGTCAACCCGATCCGAGGCGGCGCGCGCCAGTTGCTGCGCCAGTACCACGCTGGGGAAAAACTCGGGCAGTCGGTAGGACAACCAGGCATAGGCTGAATACAAGCGGCAGCTATCCTCCACTTCCTGCAAATTGCCCCAGGTTGGCCGTCCGTGGTCGTCGTGCAGTTTGGAGACTTTCTTTTTCGACAGCGCATGCGCCCATTGCTCCCAGGCGCGCTGCAGCGACGGCACCCTGGTCGACACAGGCACCAGCGAGAGCGTGAATTTTTCCGCCACACTCAAGGTCAAGGTATCGAGCCACATGGCGCGCTCCATCTGCTCGTCAGTAATGCGCGGGTAGAAAAAGCCGTCCGGTACGTCGATATTGTGGATGAAACGCTTGAGCAGCTTGGCCAGCGAACTCTCTCCCGTCACCGCGCCGATGCGATGCAATTGTTCGATCGTTGGCGCCACGGCAAAGCCGGTCGCTGCCACAGGGGCGATTTTTTCCTTCAGCAGCGCGCGCATGACGTTATGGGTGTCGTCATCATAGCCGGCCACCAAGCCTTCTTCGTGCACGCCGTAGCGCCCTGCCCGGCCCGCGATCTGGCGCGCCAGCGAGGCCGAAATCTCTTCTTCGTCCACGCCGTTGTATTTCACCGAGGTGGTCATGACGATGCGCGCAATGGGCATGTTCAGGCCCATCGCCAGGGCGTCCGTTGCTACCACCACGTCGGCCGAGCCATCGCGAAAGCGCTCGGCCTGCGCACGCCGTACCTCCGGTGCGAGGTTGCCGTACACGGTGGCCACCGACAATCCCAATTCAGTGATCATGTCGCGCCACTTGAGCACTTCGCGCCGCGAAAACGCAATGACCGCATCGCCGCGCCGGATGCCGCGCAACTTGCGCACGGCCGTGTTTTCCATGCTCAAAGGGCCCATGCGTTTGAGCAGGTGCACTTCCAGTGGACAGCCCAGACGTTCGGCCAGCGCTTCGATGGCACGCCGCGCTTCGGGCGCACCGACCAGGTAGACCACCGACGCCGGCGCTCCGCACACGGCTGCGGTCCAGGCCGAGCCGCGGTCGCGGTCACCCAACATTTGGATTTCATCGATCACGGCCACCTCCACCCGGCTACGCGTGTCGAGCATTTCGACCGTGCTTGCCACATGGGTGGCGCCATCGGCCAGGCGTCGCTCCTCGCCGGTGACCAGGCTCACCGCCAGCGCCTTGCCATGCGGGCGCGCCGCCTGCAAGCGCTCGAAGTTTTCCAGTGCCAGCAGGCGCAAAGGCGCCAGGTACACGCCGCTATCGGCCTTGGCCAGCGCTTCCATCGCGCGGTGGGTCTTGCCCGAATTGGTGGGTCCCAGCAGTGCGATGAAGCGGCGCGCCATGCGGCTGGCCACGTCAAACGATTCCGGGTATTCGGCCAGGTTGATGCTTTGCTTGGTGCGTTCGGCGTGCCGCTCTTCCTGCGCCCTTTCCACCGCGTGTTCAACGCGCTGGCTGATACGCCCAAATACATAAGTCGCCGGCTCCGAAGTTTCCAGTTCGGCCAACTGCCCCAGGAACAAGGCCGCATCAAGGTTCGCGTCTTCGCAGCGGCAGGCGATATCGTTGACGAACACGGCGACGCTCTCATTGAGGGCGGCAATGGCCTCGGGTGTGACGCGCTCTTGCAGCAGCGCGCGCCGCGCCTCGGGTTCAAGCTTGCGCCATTTGCTTGGCTTGGCCAGCACGCCCTGCCCTGGCACCAGGTCATACGGCACGCGCAGGCCACCTGCTTCAACCCAGCCAAAAAAGCGGACGAAGACGCGTCCTTCCATCTTGATCAGCTGGACGCCCTGCTGTGCGAAGCCCAATTCACGCGTCAGGGCCTCGTCGTCGTGCAGGTCTTCAGGTGGTGCTGGTTCGTGCGGCGTTGTGCTCATGACGGGATAACTGTGACAGAAATGCCGCCACTATAACCCTTTGACCGCAATTAGCGACCGCGCGTTCAGCGTTCCTCGACCTTGGGCGGGTTCTCCAGGACCTGCGCCAGGACCGCCTTGTGCATGTAAGTGGAGAAGCGATCGCCGGCAAACGCTGCGTCCGCGGCGCGCTCATAACGCTCGCCCAGGCTACGCGGCATGGAAGGCGAAAATGCACCGTACAGCTTCAAGCCTGGCATGGGCATGCGGATGATCCGCAGATTCAAGCCGGTCTGCGCCGAGAAGAATTCGGGCGTATAAGGATTGGAAAAATAGGCAGCGCCGATGCGGCCAAGGCGCAGCTTTTCAAGGTTGGCGGTCGTCCATTCGACGCTGCCAATACGGTCGATCCGGATCCGTTTGTCGAGCATGAATGGTGGCAGCGCCCCCGCCTGCACCCAGCCCACCGTGATATTGGCCAGGTCCGCTGGGGTGGTAACACTGACCAGGGGGCTGTCCGGCATCACCGCCAGATAGGGATCCAGGCGAATATGGACGTCGCCCGCGAACTGGATACCCGCCTTGAGCCGCGCTGGCGTCTTGGCCAGGATGGGTGTGAACATGATGCGACCATTGGCAAGGCTGTTTTCCAGCCTGGCCGTGGTGGTCGGGCGCTCCCACTGGAAGCGCACGCCCATGCGTGGTGCGATTTCCTGGTTGAAGAAGTCAATCAACACGCCTTGCGGACCGTCTGGTCCGGAAACGACATAAGGCGTCATCGCAAACACGCCTGCCTTGATAACGGGCAGCGGTGCCGTGGCCGCAGGCGGGGCGGCCACGGCCTGCGCTGTGCTCAGCAAAGTGGTGATGCAAGCGCAGGCAAGCAAGCTTGGCGGCGCAAAAAACGGCTTCATGGCGACACGGCTTTCGCGACGATTGTATGTACATATCTTACCCGCGTCGCGGGCACTTTGCACGCCTTATGTGCGCTAGAGCACGTAGCGCAAAATGGTGTTGTAGTGGGTCGCGCTGCCGGCCAGGACGAACAGGTGCCAGATGCCGTGCCCATGCTTGAGGCGTTTGTCGAGCACATAAAAAACGATGCCGACTGTGTAAAACACCCCGCCCGCGGCAAGCCAGGCAAAGCCCGTATGCCCCAGTCCCCGTATCAGTGGCGCCACCGCGGCAATCGCGACCCAGCCCATGACAATGTAGATCACCAGCGAGACGATGCGCGATGCACTTTTTTGCTTCCACTCCTGCAGCGCGCCAATCAGGGCCAGCGTCCACACCACGGCCAGCAGCGACCAGCCCCACGGCCCGCGCAGCGTGACCAGGCAAAACGGCGTGTAGCTACCGGCAATGAGCAGGTAGATGCCCTGATGGTCAAACGCTTGGAGTATGGTTTTCGCGCGCCCTTGCAGGCTGTGATAAAGGGTCGAGAAGCTGTAGAGCAGGATCAGGGAAGCGCCATAGATGGAGACACTGACGATCTTCCAAGGGTCGCCGTCCACCGCCGATGCGAGCACCAGAAATACCGTGCCCGCCACGGCCAGCAGCGCGCCAACCAGGTGGCTGATCGCGTTGAATTTTTCACCGTAATACATGAGAGAGGCCTTTCCAATAAAGCGGCTTGGACAGGCCGGGGACGCCGAGAAGGCATGGCTGAACTGTATCTGGCACAGATAGTACGCTACATCGGGGAAAGCACGAATTTTCCTGATGCTGACGAGCCGGGTGTAGTATTTACAGATGAACTCACACCACCTTCCCAACTGGCTCCTTTACGCGCTGGGAAGCGTCACCATGGCGGGTAACTTGTGGTGGCCAAGCTGTGCCCAGGCAGCGGACGTAACTGCCTACGCCGAAGACTCGCCGCCCTACCACTACCTCAAGGACGGTGCGGTGACCGGCCTGGCTACCGAATTGCTGCTGGCTGGCTGCACCAAGGCTGCCATCTCGTGCGAGGTGGTGATCCTGCCATGGGCCCGGGCGCATGCATTTGCCAGTACCCGACCGAACACGATTTTGTTTTCGCTGGTGCGCCGCCCCGACCGCGAACGCGACTTCCTGTGGCTCAGTCCCATCATGACAGAGACGGTATGGGCCTTTGGCCGCGTCGATTCACCGCCGATTACCCATATCGAGGACCTGAAGCGGCACCGCACTGGCGTCATCAATGGCGGCTCGGCCGCGCGCTTCCTGCGCGATGCCGGGGTGCCGGAAGCGGCCATGGACCGCGCCAATTCGATCGAGGCCAATCTGCTCAAACTTGGCGCTGGCCGTATCGATTTCATTGTCGACACCGAAGCGCGACTGGACGCGGAAAAAGCCAAATTCAATATCTCCTTCGAGACCGTCAAGGCAGTGCGCCTGCACGAGGTGACGACCTGGTTCGCCATGAACCATAGATCATCGCCGGAGCTGATACGCGCACTGCGCACTGCGTTGGAGGACAACAACAACAGCGGGGTGCGCGAGCAGATCCTGCAAAAATATCGCGCCAATGCCAAGACGCGCGATCGAGGAACGTAGCGCGAAGCGCCAGCTTCGCCTACACTGGTCATCTTGACACTTTTTTGCACCCGCATGACGCTCCGAAATCCGCCATTCGCATCGCTGGCCCTGTCGTTCTTCCTCGCCACCGCCTTCCACACCGCCCAGGCAGCGGTCAACGACGAGCTGCATGCACTGGTGACCAGCGCCCAGCAGGCCCCCGCTTCTGGCGCCCGCCCCTACGATGAGCGCGACTGGCTCGAACGCTTCTACGCACCGCGCGCTTATGCGCCAGCGTGGCTCGTCAATGGCACGGCCAAGGCGTCGGCGGCCATTGCGGTGTTGCGCAGCGCGCCCGCCAATGGCCTGACGGCGTCGGACTATCAAGTCGATGAACTGGAAAAGCAGCTGCGCACGGCGACACCGAATGATGCCAAACTCGATGCTGCCATCACGCGCGCCATGCTGCACTATCTGGCCGAACTGAAAGTGGGCCGGTTGCGATCCGAATACCTCGCTGCCGGTCCAGACCCGCGCCTGAAAACCTTCGACCCGGTCGAGCAACTGCGCACGGCACTGGCGGAGAACCGGCTGGCGGCGTTGGCAGCCAGCGCCGAATCGCAAATGCCCCAGTATCAGCACGTGAAAGCAGCCCTGGCCCATTACCGCGAACTGGCACAATTCCCGCAGACTGCACTACCGCTGCCGGCCAAGGGAGCCAAGATCGAATCGGGCGCCGCGTATCCGCAGGCCGGCACCCTGCGTGTGCTGCTCGAACGCTTGGGCGACGACCCAGGCGCACCTGGCGCGGGACCCGATGACCATTACACGCCGGCGCTGGTGGAAGCGGTCAAGCGCTTCCAGGCCCGCCATGGCTTGGAGAGTGACGGCGTGTTGGGGCGCGACACCGTTGGCGCCCTCAACACACCGCTACAGCAGCGTGTGCGCCAACTGGAGCTCACGCTCGAACGCTTGCGCTGGGTGCCGGACCTGCCCGCGGGACCGGTCATCATCGTCAACCTGCCAGCCTTCCACCTGTGGGCCTACGATACAGCGGCGAAAAACGCACAACCGCTGGAGATGAAAGTCATCGTCGGCGCCGCTACCAAAACCGAAACGCCGCTATTTATCGGCACCATGCGCTACCTGGAATTCAACCCTTACTGGAATGTCCCGCGCAGCATCGAGAAGGCCGAGATCATTCCAAAAATGGAAAAGAACGCGTCCTACCTGGCCGAGAACGACATGGAAATGGTCCCGACCGGCGGCGGCGCAGCCATCCAGGGCGGCGATGCGGCCGCTCTCGAGGGCCTGCGTGCAGGCAGTTACCGCGTGCGCCAGCGCCCGGGACCGAAGAATGCACTGGGCACAGTGAAGTTTGCGATGCCCAATCCGGACAATATCTACCTGCACTGGACGTCGGCGGCGGAACTGTTCAAGCGTACCCGCCGTGACTTGAGCCATGGTTGCATCCGCGTCGAGAAGCCCGCTGCACTGGCCGAATTTGTGCTGGCCTCGAATGCCGACTGGGATGCAGAGAAGATCGCTACGGCGATGGAGCCGGGAACGTCGAAAACGGTGAGTTTGAAAACGACGATACCGGTGGTGCTGTTCTACACCACGGCCACCACCGACGCCAAGGGCAAGGCGATTTTCTCGCCCGATGTCTACCTGCGCGATGCAGCGCTTGGTGCCCTGCTCGACAAGCACAATGGTGGCTCGGCCAGGCCTGTTCCCAAACCGGTCGCTGTCGCAGCGCCAAAACCGAAGAGCGCACCAAAACCGGCGCCAACCGAGCCGCTGCCGAACGCCCCGCTCAATTGAGGGTCAGGCGCGTGGCAGCGTCAGGAAGTCGCGGTACCAGGCGCCGCTCAATTTGAGCGTGCGCTGCTGGGTGGTGAAGTCCACATAGGCCAGGCCAAAGCGGCGCAGATAGCCTTCTGACCATTCGAAGTTATCGAGCAGGCTCCAGGCGAAATAGCCTTTGACCGGCACGCCTTCGGCGCGCGCCAGACGCACTGCGTTCAGGTGCCGCACCAGGTAATCGCGCCGGGCCGTGTCGTTCACGCTGCCGTCGGCATCCGGATGGTCGTC
Source organism: Massilia sp. (assembly GCA_045810445.1). Classification (GTDB taxonomy): domain Bacteria; phylum Pseudomonadota; class Gammaproteobacteria; order Burkholderiales; family Burkholderiaceae_D; genus Telluria_A. The sequence goes on along the minus strand of JBJMVX010000329.1, from coordinate 368 downwards.
ATAGCAGGAGCCGTTCTCCGTCACGTACATGGCCGCTGGTTTGTAGTCGCGCGCAATGCGCACCATCAGTTCCGTCAAGCCCGCAGGCGCGACTTCCCAGCCAAAATCGGTCCGCTCGCGGCCTTCGGGTAGTACCACCGTGGTGCGCAAAAAGCCGCCCTCGGCGTCATCCCTGACCACTTCCGGGAAGTAGTAGTTCACACCCAGAAAATCGGTGGCCACGGCAATGGCGTCCATGTCGCCAGCCTCAATCACGGGCGCATCGGCGCCGAGCAGGCGCATGGGCTCCTCAGGATAACCACGTCCATACAGACTGTCGAGGAACCAGCGGTTGCGAAACGCGTCGTGGCGCGTGACTGCAGCCAGGT
>JBJMVX010000328.1:0-7458 GCA_045810445.1 Massilia sp. | reverse complement strand
GCGGGGATCGTCCAGCGGAGCGCCCCAAAACGCCATGATGCAGTCGCCGATGAATTTGTCGAGCGATCCGCCATGGCGGAACACGACTTCCACCTGCAGTGTGAAGTAGCGATTGAGCAGTTGCACCACTTCTTGCGGGGTGCGATTTTCAGACAGCGTGGTAAAGCCGCGGATATCGGAAAACAACACCGATATCTCACGGCTCTCCCCTTCCCGCTGCAATGCGCCAGTGGTGACCAGTTGCTGCACCACGTGTGGATTGACGAAGCGTGAAAACATCTGCACCGCCACCTGGCGCGACTTGCGCTCGCTCAGGTAGATTTGCAGCGCACCGGCGAAGTAATATGCCCATACCAGCATCGCCGCCGAGATGGCCGGCACCAGCACCAGGTGGCCAATACCCCACCAGATACCGGCGACGAGAAAAGCCGTCATCAACACCAACGGCAGCCCCACCTGCAGCACCAGGTTGTCGCTGCGGATGAAGGCGCGCAGCAGGAAGGCCATCATGAACAGCGCGCAGACTGGCACCACCCACGGCGGCGGGCGGGCCATGAAACGCTGGTTCTTCAGGTTGTCGATGGCGGTCGCGAGTATCTGTACGCCAGGATACAGGCTCGATAGCGGCGTGGCGCGCAAGTCATTCATGGTCGATGCATCGGAGCCGATGATGACGATCTTCCCCGTCAATTCATTGGCCAGGCGCAGCGGGCGCTCGCGGTCGAAGTCCTGGTACAACGCTGCATACGGTATGCGCGTGTGGCCCTGCTGGCCACCACGCCAGGCCAGCAGCATGTCCGGGCCATCGGGTACATGGTAGCCAAGGCCTGTGGCCACGCGCGCGGGCAGTGACGGCAGCAGCCAGCCATAGGCGTCCATGTACAGGTCATAGCGCCGCCCCGTGCCATCGTCGTCGGTGGAAAAATTGATGGTGCCCGTGCGCCAGTAGGCCGTGTCGATGGCCTTGGGTGGCTGCACGGCGATGCGCGCTTCAGGATTAGCGCGCGGCGTGCGGATGAGGCCAAGCAGAGGCGCCACTTCATCGGCGCGGTCACCGGCCTGGTCCATCTGGGACGGCAGGCGCACCAGGGGAAAATAGATGTTGGTGTTGCCGGCCAGGGCGTCATTGAAGTGCCGGTCGCTGTCGGGCCGGTACACATCGCGCTCGGAAAATGCGAAGTCGAACACGATGGCCTTGGGCTTCTGGCGCAAAATGCCGCGCACCAGGTCACCATGAACTTCACGCGGCCATGGCCAGTTGCCCGCCACCTGCTCCATGCTGGCCAAGCTGGCGTCGTCGATATTGACAATGACGATCTCCGGGTCCGGCACCAGGCGTGCGGCCTGCTGGCGCACGAAAGAATCAAGGACTTGATTCTCGACCGGCTTGAGCCATTGAAGCGCAAACAGCTCCACCGCCGCGATGATCAGCATCACGGCAAACAGGGCGCACTTCGACGCATTCGAACCGCTCAGGAACTTCATGCATTCTTTCGCTGCGATCTCGTCAACAATAATTTATTATAGACAACTTTTTATGCAGAATGAGAGTTTTTTGGCGCGGTATAATCTGCAAAACAACACTCAGGCCCATCCATGACGCCGCAGATCCAGCCGTTTTTCGACCCCGTCACCGCCACTGTCACGTACGTGGTGTATGAAGCCCCAGGCAGCGCCTGCGCAATCATCGATCCGGTCCTCGATTTCGATCCCAAATCGGGCCGCACTTCGACCACTGCCGCCGACCGCGTCATTGCCTTCGTGCGCGAGCAAAAGCTGAGCGTCCAATGGCTGCTGGAGACCCACGCCCATGCTGACCATCTGTCCGCCGCGCCTTACTTGGCCGAGCACCTCGGTGGCCAGACCGCCATCGGCGCGGCGATCAGCAGCGTGCAGCGCGCCTTTTCAGCGGTCTTCCCAACGCGCCAGGCGCAGTTCGACCATCTGTTCGCCGCCGACGAAGCATTCATGATCGGCCGCCTGCCGGCGCGCGCGATGCACGTGCCTGGCCACACGCCGGCTGATATCGCGTTTCATATTGGGGATGCGGTGTTTGTGGGCGACACGCTGTTCATGCCGGACGTCGGGTCAGCGCGCTGCGATTTTCCGGGCGGTGATGCGGCAGCCTTGTACCGTTCCGTGCAGCGCATCCTGGCGCTACCGGACGAAACGCGCCTGTTCATGTGTCACGACTATCCGCCAGCGGGCCGCGAGCCGGCCTGGGAAACGACGGTGCGTGCCCAGCGCGCGGAGAACATCCATTTGCGCGCCGGTGTGAGCGAAGCTGATTTTGTGGCCATGCGCAAGCGCCGCGACGATACGCTGGACATGCCGGCGCTGATTCTGCCGGCTATCCAGGTCAACATCAACGCCGGCCAGATGCCAGCGCCTGACGACAACGGCGTGCGCTATCTGCGCATACCGGTCAACATGTTTTAGAACGCCCTTACGGCTTCGGTGGCGCAACCCAACGCCCGATGGGCTGCTCGGTATTGGCCAGGAACCAGGTCCATTCAGTGACCAGGGCCACGTGCCGCTTCAGGTTTTGCGGGTCGACCTTGTCCAGCGTATCAGCCGCAGTGTGGTGATAATTGAAGTAGTCCGAACCGTCGATGAGCGGTGAAAAACACGGCACGCCCAACTGCTCCAGGCCACTCAGGTCGCCCGTGCCCATCGCATCGCCACGCTGCAGCGCTGCGGCGCCGATTGGATAGAGCGCGGCCTGCGCGGCAGCCAGTTGCGGCACCGACGACGCGGGCGCGCTGTGGCGCATGCCAAATGGACGGCCCGAACCGCCGTCGGTTTCGATGGCGGCCACGTGGTGACCAGCACCATCCTTGAGCGCCTCGAGATAAGCCTGGGCACCGCGCCCACCGTTTTCTTCGTTGGCCCACGCGATTACGCGGATGGTGCGGCGTGGCCGGTAGTCGAGTTTCTTGAGCGTGTCGATCACTGCCATGGCACTGGCGACGCCGGCGCCATCGTCATTGGCGCCCGTGCCCAGGTCCCAGGAATCGAGGTGACCGGAGACGACCACGATCTCGCTGGCCTTGTCGGTGCCGGGAAAATCGGCGATGACGTTAAAGCTGTCGGCATCGGGCAAAATCTGCGGCGTGAGCGTGAGCTTCATCGACAGCGGACCACGCGCCGCCAAACGCGCCATCAGCAGGGAATCTTCCACCGAAACTGCCGCCGCAGGAATGCGCAGTCCATCGACCAGGCCACTGGCGCCAGTATGTGGCAAACGGTAATTTGCGCCGCCTGCGGAACTGACCAAGACGCCCACTGCGCCCATCTCGGCCGCCACCTTGGTACCGCCGCCGCGATAGCGCACCACCTGTCCATAGGCCTGGCCAGCCAAGCCGCCGTTGGCCAGGGTCTGGTCGAAGCGCACATCAAACAAGACGATGTTGCCCTTCACTTCAGCTGCACGCGCCTTCAGTTCTTCCATGTCGTGCACCACGATGACCTTGGCCGTCAGGCCGGCGGCTGGCGTTGCGCCCGAGCCGCCCAACGCCGTCAACACGACTTTCTGCGACAGGCCAGCAGGACGCCCACGGTATTCGACCAGCTCAGCCGTTTCAGCGCCACGAACCCAGTGCGGCACCTTCACCGGCTGCAGCGTCACGGTCGCACCCAGCTTGCGCATGGCGTCGGCCACCTGCTGCACCGCGGCGGCGTTACCGGCGGACCCGGACAGGCGCGGCCCCACCAGATCGGTGAGGTCGGCCAGGCGCTCGTAGGCCCAGTCACTTTGCATGGCCGTGTCGCGAATCTTGTTCAAGGCAGCGGGGTCGTTGCCAGGACTGGCGGCATAGGCACCCGTGTTAAACAGGCTGGCGGCGAGAATCAGGTACAGGGGCTTGCGTGACATGCGGCGTATCCTTAAAACGTACTTGGCGGATGCTCACAATAACGTATTTGCAAATTTTTTGCTGGACAAATTGACAATGTCATTACGCGGCAATCAGACGCACGCAGGTGATCTCCGAGGGCGCGCCGAAGCGCTTTGGCGGTCCCCAGTAGCCGGTGCCGCGGCTGGTGTAGACCCACAGCTGCTTGAGGCGGTGCAGCCCCGCCGTGAAGGGCTGCTGCAGCGGCACGAACAGGTTCCAGGGGAAGAACTGACCGCCATGGGTGTGGCCTGATAACTGCAGGTCGAAGCCAGCATCGGCGGCTGCCTTGGCGCTGCGCGGCTGATGCGCCAGCAGCACGCGCGCTCGCACATCGGGCGGTGCGCCGGCGGCGGCTTTTTGCGGGTCGCTGCGGTGCGACTCGTGAAACTGGTGGGCGCTGTAATCGGTCACACCGGCGATCATCAGCTTCTCGCCGCCACGTTCGCATACCACGTGCTGGTTCATCAGCACCGTCAATCCAAGGCGGCGCAATTCGGCGACCCACTCTTCGGCGCCGGAATAGTATTCGTGGTTGCCAGTGACGAAAAAAGTGCCATCACGCGCCACCAGGCGACCAAGGGGCGCCGTGTGCAGGGCAAGCTTCCTGACGCTGCCATCGACCAGGTCACCGGTAATGGCGATGGCATCTGGCTTTAATGCGTTGACCCGTGTGACGATGGCATTGAGGTAGCCGCGCTTGATGGTGGGACCCACGTGGATGTCGGAAATCTGCACGATCGAATAGCCCTGCAACTGCGGCGGCAGGCCAGCGATGGGCACATCGACTTGCACCACCCGCGCCAGACGCCGAGCGTTGATCAAGCCAAGCAAGGTCACGGCCAAGGCCACCAGCGGCACGCCGAACGCCGTGGCACGCGCCGCAGTGGGCGAGTTTGCGTTGGCAATCGTCAGCACCAGCAGCAGGACGTCACGCGCTGCTGTCAAAATCAGCAAGGACGAGAAAAATCCCATCGCCAGCAAACCGACCCAGGCCAGTTGGTCGGCTCCGCGCCAGCGCTTGAAGCGCGAGGCAAGCAGGCCCGTTGGGAGCAACAGCGTCGACAGCGCCAGCAACAGCACGCCGCCGGCGACGCCCACAGGGTGCAGGCCCATTGCCGGAATCAGCCGCATGCCTATGTAAAAATGCAACAACGATAACAACGTCAATACAACAATGATTACGCGGCGTGGGGGCATCACAAATCCAGAAATTGGCGGTTGATACCTGCAGATGGGGGATGCTTGGCGCTGCGCAAGGGGTAAATTTGTAACGTCCAGGGCGCTCAAGCTGTTACAGCAGCCCGGCAATTGTAAGATTCTGTATTAAGAATGGTGTTTCAATTCAAGGTCGCTATAGTGACGTCATGCCCCAACGCTTTTTGATCATCCCGATCCCGTCTGGAGCCTACAAAGGAAATGCCATGTTTAATACCAAAATCGTCGGTGCCATCATCCTCGCGGCGGCCACCGTGTCCTCGTCGGCCATGGCTGACGACCGCGGTGTCAACACAGCTGTAGGCGCAGTCGTCGGCGCTGCCATCGGTAGCAGCACCCACAGCCGCAACGGCGCCCTCGTGGGCGGCGTGATCGGCGCAGCAGTCGGCAACTCGATCCGCACCAATGATCGCTATTATGACAATCGCGGCGGCTACCGCGGCGGTTACTACGAAAGCCGTCCAGTGACCGTGTACGCGCAGCCGCAGCCTTACTATGAGCCTGCACCGGTCTACTACGAGCCAGCACCGGTCTACTACCGCCCTGCTCCGCGCTACTATGAGCCAGCAGTAGTCTACGTTGGCCCGCGCTACTACGGCCACGGTTACTACCATGGCCGTGGCCACGGTCGCGGTCACTGGTAATCCCGGCCTGGCGCCTGCCAAAAACCGTTCCGCTTCTGGCCGAACGGTTTTTTTACGTCCATTTTCCGCGTCCCCCGGCTAGTAGCGTCTGACGGCAGCTGCCGTCGCCCATCCCGGAGACGCGCATGCTGCAGGCGGACGACATCATCAACCTTGACGCGGGAAGCTATCGCTTGCGTAGCCTGCTGGCGCAATCGGCATATGGTGTCGTGTGGAGCGCCACGGCCGCACATGGCAGCGAGGTCGCCCTCAAGCTGGTGAACGAACACCACATGGCGCGTGCCCAACCTGCGCTGCAACAACGCTGGAGCGTCAGCGCCCAGCAGGAAATCGCCTTTCTGCGGTCACTGGCACCGTGGGATGAACGCCACATCGTCCGCTTGCTCGATAGCGGTCATCACGAGGGCTTGCCCGTGATGGCGCTGGAACTCCTGGGCAGCGACCTGGCACGCCACATTGCGCAGGAGCGCGATGCGCTTCGGCCTATTGCGTTCGAGCGCATCGTCGGCTGGATGGCGCAACTGAACCAAGCCTTGGCCACAGTGCACCAATACGGCTGGATCTACCTCGATCTGAAGCCCGCCAATGTGCTTACCACGGGACGCGGCACGGTAAAGCTGGTCGATTTTGGCACCAGCCGCGTTGTCGGCGCAAATGAGTACACCTGCTATGCCGGCACGCCCAGCTGGCAGGCCCCGGAACAATTTTTCCCTGATCAGGATGGCGCGTATCGCGCCTCCCAGCAGAGCGACTATTTTGCCCTCGGCGCCATGTTCTATTTTATGGTGAGCGGTGGCCTGCAACTGCGTTCGTGCAGCGCCTGCGGCCAGGCTTACCGGCATGACCCAGCTACCGCAGCGGCCACTTTGCTGGCGCGCCATGGCGGCCAACAACCACCTAGCCTGCACGACGACGAAGCGGCACTTTTTGTTCGTCGCATCGACCAGAACCACGACGCCCAGGCGGCATTGCGGCTGTTGCGCGCCCTGACCGCCTGCGAACCTTGCGCGCGGCCGGCCCATGCCTTGCACATCAGCCGCATGCTCGCCAGCCTGTGCGCCCTCGGGAGCGCGGCATGAGCCTGCAACGCCAGTTGACGATGGCAGCCCTTGGCTTACTCTGCTTGCTGCAGCTGCTATGCCTGTGGCGCGCACCAGCGGTGTACTCAGCCGAACAGGTTACCGTGACCTTGCAGGCCGGAGCTGCGATGACGATGGAGCGCACGCAATTGGGAACGATTGGTCAGTTTGGCCTGCGGCGCGACCTTCAGGGACGCTGGCTCATACGCAGCCTTGGTGCCCGGCCCTTGACCTTGACTCACGATGGCATCGACCAACGCACAGGAACCCACTCTCTGCGTGCTGGCGAATCATTTCGCATCGGTGGTAGCGAATTCAAGATGACGAGCGGTGACGCCTTCGCTGGCACGGGCCACGATTGGCGCTACGACGGCGCAACGTTATGGCGTGACGGCAGCGCGCAAAGCACCTGCCCTGGAACGCCCGCAGCAGCGCGCATCGTGGCGCTGTGGAACCGCCTTGTGCCTGCACGCCTGACCAGTGCACGTCCGCTCACCTTCGGCGGCAATCTCAATTGCGGCAACCGCATTGCCATTGCCAACCTGGCCGCAGCAACGGCGCAGTTGACGCGCGAGGATGGCGCACTTGTACTGGCAGCCAGTGGGCAGGCGCGCGCGCCCATGT
>JBJMVX010000327.1:0-28772 GCA_045810445.1 Massilia sp. | reverse complement strand
CACCCGCTGCAGGAATCCGGCTGCACCGGCATCAACGTGCTGGGCATGTTCCGCCACTGCACCCGCTATAACTCGCTGGTTTCGCACGCCGACCAATTCGAATCCAAACTGATCTCCGCCCTGCAACGCGCCACCCGCACCCCGCGCGGCCCGGTGCACCTGACCATTCCATTAGACGTATTTCGCAAGCCAGCCCGGCCCGAAGGCCCACGCTACGATCTCGCGTCGCTCCTGCGCCCATCCTCGCTGGTTGATGATGACGCGGTCGAACACCTGCGCGACATGCTCTCCGAAGCGCGCAATGTGGTGCTGCTCATTGGCGGCTGGTGCGGTGAGGGCATCGATTCGATCGTGCAGTTCGCGACCCTCAAAGGCGCCACCTTCGTCACCACGCCAGACGGCAAAGGCCTGGTCAGTCCACAACACCCGCTGTTTCGCGGCGTGTTCGGTTTTGGCGGCCACGCCTCGGCCGAAGCAGCCCTGCGCGACCCGTCGGTGGACCTGATCCTGGCCATTGGCGCGAGCATGGGCGAGTGGAATACCGGCGGCTGGAGCGATAGCCTGCTCAACGATCGCCTGGTCCACATCGACGAATCGGAAGACCACCTGGCCCGTACGCCCATGGCGCGCTTTCACATGCGCGGCTCTATCCGCTCCATCTTCAACCGCCTGGTCGAGCGCATCGCGCAGGTGCGTCTGTCTGCCGACATCAGCGTGGAAAAACGGCGCGCCTCGCGTGAACTGTCGGCTCTGTCCTGGAACCCTGCCAGCATCCTGGCCGACCAGGCCTCGTTCGACAGCGACGCCACGCCCATCAAGCCGCAGCGCCTGATGCGCGACCTGTCGTCCCTCTTCCCGCCAACCACCCGCTACCTGGCCGACACCGGCAACAGCGTGGCCTGGGCCACCCACTACCTGCAACCGCAGGACCGCCGCATGGGCGAGCGGCGCCTGGGCTGCGGCGAGCGCAAACGCGTCTCGGGCAAGCGCCAGACCTCGGGCGGCTGGCTGCGCGTGACCATGAACTTCGCGGCCATGGGTTGGGCCATTGGCGGCGCCATTGGCACCGCAGCGGCCAATCCGTCGGTGCCCGTGGTGTGCATCACCGGTGACGGCAGCATGCTGATGAACGGGCAGGAGTTGTCGGTCGCCGTGGCCGAACAACTGACCGTCATTTTCGTGGTCTTGAACGATAGCTCGCTTGGCATGGTCAAGCATGGACAGCGCCTGGCCAAGGCCGAGCAGATCGGCTGCGCCATGCCGCGCACCGACTTTGCCATGCTGGCGCGTGCCCTCGGCGGCCGCGCCCATACCATCCATTCGCCAGCGGACATGGCGGCCCTCGATGTCGACGCAATGCTCAACTATCCTGGCCCGACCCTGCTTGACGTGTACATCGATGGCGACGAAGTGCCGCCCATGAACAGCCGCATGCGCGTGCTAGCCGGCGGCCAATAAGCCACTCCCCACTTTATCGGATATCAGCATGAACAAACTTCAAGACAAGGTCGCCCTCATCACCGGCGGCACCAGCGGCATCGGTCTGGCCAGCGCCCGCCTGTTCAAATCGCACGGCGCCCACCTGGCATTGACCGGGCGTGACCCGGAGCGTATCGGCGCCACCATCGCGGAACTGGGTCCCGAGACGCTGGTCGTGGCCAGCGAAGCGGGCAGCCTGCAGGACATCGACGCCCTGATCGCGCAAGTGGCAGAACGCTTCGGCCGCATCGATGTGCTGTTCCTGAACGCGGCAGTGGCCAATCCAGCTCCCATCGAGATGATGACTGAGGAGATGTTCGACCAGGTCATCAACGCCAACCTGAAAGGCGCCTTCTTTACCATTCAAAAGGCACTGCCATTGATGCGCGCCGGCGGCTCCATCATCGTCACCACCTCGGTCACCAACAATAGCGGCGCGCCCAACTTCAGCGTCTATGGCGCCAGCAAGGCCGCCTTGCGTTCGCTGGTGCAGTCAATGGGCCTGGCCCTGATCGAACGCGGCATTCGCACCAATGCCATCTGCCCGGGACCGATCGACACCGGTGGCTTCCAGCGTCTGCCGGTACCGGCCGAGGTCATGGGTGCGATCAAGGGCGAGATCACCGGCCGCTCACCCATCAAGCGCTTTGGCACGCCCGATGAAGTGGCAAAAGTCGCCCTGTTTTTGGCGTCCGATGATGCAGCCTATATCGTCGGTGAAGAAATCGTGGTCGATGGCGGCATCAGCCTGGTCTGCCTGCCATGAAGGATGCCTTTAGCGATACCGTCAACACCAGCCTGTGGCAGGAAGAGGCGGAAGCGAACGATCCATTTACCGCTGCCGTCTGCCGCGCGTCGGGCTACGACGTGTATGGCGACCTGCTGGGCAAAGCAAGTTACGTCGAGTATCTGTATCTGCTGTTTCGCGGCGAGCGTCCCAGCGCCAGCGCCGCGCGCGCCTTCGAGGTGCTGGCCATCGCCCTTGCCAACCCAGGTCCGCGCGACGCGTCCGTGCACGCGGCGATGGCAACCGGCGTATCCGGCACACCGGCTGCGGCCAGCCTGATCGCAGCGCTGGCACCTGGCGCCGGCAGCCATGGTGGCGCGCGTGAAGTGCTGCTCGCGATGCAGGACTGGCAGTCGCATGGCCGCAAACTGGGCGCATGGGCGGAGGCGCTCGCGCATCCCCCGGCCCCCACCCGTAGCGGCGTGTTCCCGCATGCCGAGCACCAGCCCGGTTTTTCGCCGCATGGCAGCACTTGCGCTACGCCCGTGCGCCAGACGCTTGCGCTGCTGGCGCACATTCTGCCGGATGGCCACTGCGCCTGGCTGCTGCACCATCAGGCCCAGCTCGAAGCGGCTGCCGGGCGCCCTTTGGCCATGACCGGCCTTGCTGCCGCAGCCTTGATCGACCTGGGGTTCGATCCTGCGTCCGGCGAAATGCTCACGCTGATGCTGCGCCTTCCCGGCGCTGCCGCCCACGCGCTGGAGCAGCAGCGCCAGGGGTTTCGCCAATTTCCATTTTTCTCGCTGGACCTGCAAAACGATCCCGGTCCGGCCACCGAGGAACTGTCATGAGCCATCCGCTCGAAGCTTTCGAAGGCCCGCTCGAAACGAGCATGGGCCAATGCTTTCCTGGCCAGCGCACCGTGTTTCGCGGTCAGGACCTGCACGCCAGCCTGCACCAGGCCGACGGCTCCATGGACTGGATGGCGCTGTATGCCTTCGGTATTTGCGGGCGTCACTTCAGCGACGCCGAAGTCACCTTGCTGCACACCCTGTGGACGTGCACCAGCTATCCCGATGCACGCCTGTGGAACAACCGTGTCGCAGCCCTGACTGGCAGCGCGCGCAGTACCGCCACGCTGGCACTGGCAGCCGGCCTGGCCGCATCGGAGGCAACCATCTTCGGCTGGCAGCCGGTCATGGGCGTGGCCGACTTCCTGATACGCGCTCGCGGCCTCATTGCCCGTGGCGCCAAGGTTCCCGACGTCGTGGCGCGCGAATTGGCCCAGCACCGTCACATCGGCGGCTATGGCCGTCCAGTGGCCACCTTGCAGGCCGACGAACGCATCGCCCACATGCTGGCGATGATGGACAAGCATGGCATCGCACGCGGCCCGCACCTGGCCCTGGCGTTTGCGGTGGAAGAGGAATTGATGTCCATGGGCCGTCCGCTGCGCATGAATTACGCGCCCATGCTGGCCGCCATTCCGCTGGACCTGGGTTTTTCGCTCGAACAGCTGCATATGTTCATCACCCCCAGCCTGATGGCCGGCATGCCGCCGTGCTACCTGGAAGCGCGCGAACGGCCGCCCGGGGCCACCTTTGCCCTGCGCTGCGAACGCATTTCGTATCACGGTCCGGCAGCCAGGGTGTGGCAGGAAAACTGAGAAATTCTCGCCTGCCCTTCCCACAAGGCGGGATATGGGCTAAATTTCCTAGTCAATTGCAAATTCCCTAGAGATCACATGACAAGAAAATGGCATGTTTCGATGATGTCGGCAATTTTGCTGCTGTGCTGCGGCAGCGCAGTCGCCCAGCAGCAGGCCGATGAAGATGAACTGGCACTGAGCTACGGCGACAATACCCAGGTCAGTATCGCCACCGGCAGTGCCCAGGCGATCAACCGCGCGCCAGCCACGGCCACCGTCATTACCGCCCAGGATATTCGCGCCATGGGCGCCACGGACCTGGACCAGGTGCTCGAAAGCGTGCCGGGTCTGCACGTGTCGGTCTCCCACATTGCCTACAACCCCATTTACAGCTTCCGCGGCAGTTTCACGAACTACAATCCGCAAGTGCTCATGCTGGTCAACGGCCTGCCGATCACCAGTATTTTTGGCGGTAACCGCAGCTATGCCTGGGGCGGTATGCCGGTCGAAAATATCGCGCGCGTGGAAGTGATACGCGGCCCCGGTTCTGCCCTGTACGGCGCGGACGCCTATTCGGGCGTCATCAACATCATCACCAAAACGGCGAGCGACATCGCGGGCCTGGAGTATGGCGTACGCGTGGGCAGCTTCAAGACACGCGACGGCTGGCTGCAGTACGGCGGCGCACTTGGTCCCGTGCAGGCGGCGTTCTACCTGCGCGCTGGCCACAGCGACGGCAGCGGGCGCATCATCGAGCAGGATTTGCAGGCGACGCTGGACCCGCTGTTTGGCACCCACGCCAGCCTGGCGCCTGGCGCGGTGAGCCTGGAGCGTGATGCAGTCGACATGCGCACCGACCTGGCCTACGGCGACTGGCGCTGGCGCACGGGTTACCAGAAGCGCGACATCGGTTTTGGCGCCGGCCTGGCCGAGTCGCTCGATCCCTACTCGCGCAGTCCGGAAACGCGGCTCTACACGGACCTGAGCTACGACAAGCCCAATTTCCTGCCCCATTGGGATTTGAACGTGGTGGCGGCCTACCAGGACTTGCGCCTGAAGGTCGGCAATCCGCCCTACATGCTGTTCCCGCCCGGCGCCTTTGGCGGGCAGTTCCCCGATGGCGTGTTCGGCAACCCAGGCCACTCGGAGCGCACCTCTTCGATCAGTGCTTCGGTGTTTTACACGGGCTTTGACCAGCATCGCCTGCGTATTGGCACCGGTCACCGCTACGCCGACATGTACGCCACCCCGGAATTCAAGCACTTCACCCTGGCCCTGGTGCCTGGCGTGGGCGCCGTGTTCGTCCCGCTGGGCAGCATCGTCAACGCCACCGAAGTGCCGGGCCTCGGTTACATGACGCCGCACCAGCGCAGCCTCAATTACCTGTTCGTTCAGGACGAATGGACGCTTGCGCGCGATTGGACCCTGACCGCCGGCGTGCGGTATGACGACTACTCGGACTTTGGCGGCACCACCAACCCGCGCGTCGCGCTGGTCTGGGACGCGGCCTACAACGTGATCGTCAAGGCCATGCATGGCCGCGCCTTCCGCGCGCCATCATTCACCGAACAATACACGCTCAATAATCCTGTCAGCACCGGCAACCCAAGCATCCGACCGGAGACGATTGCGACCAACGAACTGGCAGTGTCGTGGCAGCCGGTGGCCACGGTGCACACCAACTTGACGATCTACCAGTACCGCATGCGCGACATCATCGCGGCCACCACCAATCCAGATGCCAGTACCGGCAAGACCTTCCGCAATACGGGCGACCAGACTGGCCACGGCGCGGAACTGGAAGCGAACTGGAATGCGACGCGCAGCCTGCGCCTGTCGGGCAGCGTGTCAGTGCAGCACAGCACCGACGAGGCAAGCGGGAAACCGGCGGGATTGGCGCCGCAACTGCGCCTGTACACGCGTGCAGACTGGCGCTTCATGCCGGGCTGGCAGTTGGGTGGCGTTGTCAATCACGTGGCCGACCGCAAGCGCGAACCGGGCGACACCCGGCCGCAGCTGGCCGACTACACCACGACTGACTTGAGCATCAGCCGAGAAAACCTGTTTGGCAACTGGGAGCTGCGCGCCACTGCGCTCAACCTATTTGACCGCGACGTGCGCGAGCCGAGCATCGCACCGGGGAATATCCGCTACGACTTGCCGATGCCCGGCCGCTCATTCAGCGTTCAGCTCAAGCACAATCTGTAGCGGACGGCCTCAGACCTTTTTCGGATAGCCCGTTATTTCGGCAATCTGCGCATACATCGGTTGCAGACGCGCGTACATCTTGCGGTACACGCGTTTGTAGAGCCGGTCGTACATCTTCTGGTTGGCCGGGATCGGGTGGAACACCTTGCCCACCCGCGTCATGGCATTGATCGCCGTGGCAAAATCCGGATACAGCCCCAACCCCACTGCCGCATCGATGGCCGCGCCCAGGCCGGACGTTTCGTAGATGTGCGGGCGGGCCGTTGGCAGACCAAAAATATCGGCCGTCAGCTGCATGGCAGCGTCGCTTTGGGAGCCGCCGCCCGAGACCCGCAATTCGGTAATGGCCACGCCGCTGCGCTTTTCGATGCGCTCCTTGCCTTCCCGGAGCGCGTAGGCCAGGCCTTCCAGGATCGCGCGGTACACGTGGGCGCGCGTGTGCACGTCGCCAAAACCGATGATGGCCCCTTTCGCTTCCGGTCCCGGAACTCGAATGCCCGGGGTCCAGTATGGTTGCAGCATCAGCCCCATGGAACCGGCCGGCACCGCGTTGACCAGTTCATCGAACAGCACCTCGGGAGCCACATCTTCGGCCAGGGCGCGTGCTTTTTCGTGGTGCCCAAACTGCTCCTTGAACCAGTTGACCATCCAGTAGCCGCGAAAAATCTGCACCTCGGTGCTGTAGGCGTTCGGAATCGCTGCCGGATATGGCGGGATGAAGGGCGTTACTTCCACATAGCGGGTCGTGGTGGTGTTGATAGTCGCCGTGGTGCCGTAACTGAGACAGCCAATGTGCGGCTCTTGGCACCCGGCGCCGATGACTTCGCACGCCTTGTCAGCGGCTGCGGCCAGCAGCGGCGTGCCTTCCGGTATGCCACTTGCCAGGGCCGCTGCTGCCGTGATGGCGCCGATGCGGGTGCCAGGGGCGACCAGCTTGGGCAGCATGCGCTCCTCGACGGCCAGGGCTTGCCACTTCCAGTCGCTCTTGCCGGCCCAGCGCTGACGCTTGTAGTCAAACGGTAGATAAGCCACCTGGGAACCGGTGGAGTCGGCAAAGCAGCCGCTCAGGCGATAGTTCAAAAAGCCCGACAGCAGCAGAAATTTGTCGGTACGTTCCCAGATGTCGGGCTGGTGCGCCTTGATCCAGTTGGTTTCGGCTTCGCCGCGAAAAAAATCGATGGTGCTCTTCACGCGTGCCAGGCGAAACGCCAGCGACCACCAGCGCCCCATGGGTGGCACCACGTCGGTGCGACGCTGATCGAGCCAGGTAATGGCCGGGCGCAGCGGCTTGCCCTCCTTGTCCAGGCTGACCACTGTGCCACGCTGGGTCGTGACGGCCACGCCGGCAATGCTGGCGCGGTCCACGCCACTCTGCTGCCACAAGCCCTGGCAGGCTTTGCACACGGCGTCCCAATAGCCATCGGCGTCGTGTTCGGCCCACCCAGGGTGCTGCGAAAAATACGGCTCCAGGTGGACCTGCGACTTGGCCACGATATTGCCGCTCAGGTCGAACAGCAAGGCGCGTACGCTTTGCGTGCCGTTGTCGATGGCGAGGATGGTTTTAGCGGTCATGTCGGCAAGCTGTAGTGTGCATTCCATAATGCCAGATATGCGGCCTGGGTAGTATCCCATCGCGCATCGCTCCAGGATAATTCGCCCTGGCAGATGGCGCGGATGCGCGCCAGGTGCTCCACGCCGCCACCCCGCAACTGCAAACCAAGGCGGGTACGGCGCAGCATCAGGTCTTCCAGATGCAGGACCGCCTCCGAGCGCGCGGCCCAGCGCAACTCGGCCCACAGGGTCTGGGTGCCAGGGATCATGCTCAGTTCATCGGGGCCGGCCGCCGCCATCAGGGCGTCGGCGCTGGCGCCATAGCGCCCTTCTATGCGTTCGCGCTGGGTGCCGCGCAGGCGCACGCGCTTGCCCTTGCGGGGCGCAAAAATGGGACGCGGTTCAAGCATGTCGTGCCAGCCTTGCAGCAGCGGCATGGCGTGGCGCAGCGCGTCCAGGGCGATCACGCGGAAGGTGGTCAGCTTGCCGCCGGTGACAGAGAGCATGCCGTCGTCTAGCCACACCGCGTGTTCGCGCCCTTCTTTTGAGGGATCGGCCTGGCCGCTGTCGATCACGGGACGCACGCCAGCGTAGGTGGCCAGCACATCGGCTTCAACCAGGCCCTGCTCCGGAAACTGGGTGCGCAGCGCCAGCATCAGGTAATCGAGTTCGGCGCGCGTAATAGCCGCTTCCGTATTCAGGTCAGCTGGGTGGTCCACATCGGTCGTTCCAACAAGCGTCACGCCTTCCCAGGGAAAGGCAAACACGGGCCGGCCGTCGGTTGGATGCATCAGGCTCACTGCCTGCGCCAGCGGCAGGCGCCAGGCCGGCAACACCAGGTGGCTGCCGCGCAGCGGGCGGATCTTGCGCGCAGCGCCCGTTTGGCCACGCAAGCCGTCGGCCCAGGCACCGGTGGCGTTGATCACCAGGCGTGCACGCACTGCATGTTCACTGCCGTCGACGGCGTCGACCAGTTGCGCGCCGCGAATCTGACCCGCGTCACGCAGCAGCGTTTTCGCGGCCAGGTAATTGAGCGCGACGCCCCCATGGGCCTGCGCTTCCTGCAGCACGCGCAGCACCAGGCGGGCATCGTCGGTCTTGGCGTCGGTGTAGCACATGCCACCAAGGAGAGCGTCACGGCCCACGTTCGGCGCCATCATCAGAAACTCGCTGCTGTCGACGTAATGGCGTTCGCGCTTGCCGGACAGGAGATCGTAAATGGCCAGACCCAGAAGGAAGGTCTTGCGGCCAGGTTTGCCGCCAACATAGTCGGCAAAGGCAAAGCTTTGCGGCTCGACCAGGCCACTGGCCTCGCGCAGCAGGGCGTCGCGTTCATGGACCGACTCGCGCGTGAGCGCAAAGCGACCCTCCTTCAGGTAGCGCAGGCCACCGTGCACCAGCTTGGACGAGCGGCTCGATGTGCCCCAGGCGAAGTCGCGCTGTTCGACCAGCAGCGCCTTCAGGCCACGGCGCGCCGCTTCCAGCAGGATCCCAGCGCCGGTGATGCCACCACCGATGATCAGGAGATCCCACTCGCGCGCGGCGATGGCCGGCACGTCGCGCCAGCCCTTGTCCCAGGTGCCTGTCACGCGCTCACCAGTTTTCCGGGGTTCATGCGTGCCTCGGGGTCGAAGTGGCGGAACAAGGCCTGCATGGCGCCAATGCCAAGCGGCCCTTTTTCTGCCGCCAGATACGGCGCGTGGTCGGCGCCCACGCCGTGTTGATGGCTGATGGTGCCGCCATGACTGACGATGGCCTCGGAGACCGCATCCTTGAGTGAACGCCAGCGCGCCAGATCGGTCTCGTATGACCCGGACAGACGGTACACAAAGGTGGTGTACACGCTCGCACCTTGGGCATACATGTGGGACAGGTGGGTGTAGGTGTGGACCCGTTCGCAGTGCAGGCCAAACGCATTGGTGGCAGCCTGCTCCACTGCATGCATCATGCCGGTCACGCCAGGCCAGTCGACTGCCGTTTCAACGGTATCGATGGCATAACCATGGCCCCAGGCGGCGTTGCGCAGGTAAACGTTGCGAAAGCGATTTTGCTTCCACTTGTCGCCCATCTTGCGGCCCACGTGCACACCTTTGCTGGCACGCGCCAGCTTCAATGCTGCACCCAAGGCCGCCTTGGCGCTTTTCTTCGCGCCGCTCACACCGATCATGAGCATGCATTTGCCTTCGCCGCAGCCGCGCCAGCCCAGATAGCTTTCCAGGGCGCCGACTAAGCGCGCGTGGCCGGCCAGGGTCAGCATGGTCATGGTTTCAAGTGGATTGGACAGGCGCAGCATCGACAGCGGCAGCTTGGCCTGGGCGATCGCACGCGTGGCCTGGCAGGCCTTTTCCCAGCTCGGGAAGAACACGGCATGGAAGGCTTCGTAGTCGGGCTGGCGCGTAATGCGCACCGTCGCTTCGGTCAGGATGCCAAGCCGGCCTTCGGAGCCAAGCACCATTTCGCGCAGGTCCGTGCCTGCCGCCGACGCTGGAAAGGTGGGCAGGTCCAGGCGCCCGGCCGGGGCTTCGACCCGGCCACCGGCAAAGAGCTGCTCGATACGGCCATAACGAAGCGACTGCTGGCCGGACGAGCGGGTGACCACCCAGCCACCCAGGGTCGAATATTCGAACGATTGGGGAAAATGGCCCAGCGTGTAGCCGTGGGCGCGCAACTGCGCTTCCAGGTCCGGGCCAAACACGCCAGCCTCGAAAGTGGCCAACTGGGCTTCGGTGTCCAGATTGAGCAGCGCGCGCATGCGCGTGAGATTAATGGTCAGCACGGGCTTGCTCCCGACCGGCACCGTCAAATGCCCGGCCACGCTGGTGGCGCCACCACAGGGAATGACCAGCGCGCCGCAGGCAGCGGCGTAATCGAGCAGCTGGCGCACCTGTTCGCCGCTTTCGGGATAGGCCACGCCGTCCGGTGCGCTGTCAATGCGGCCATAGCGCATGCGCAGCCAGTCCGGCAGGCTCTGGCCCAAGGCATTTGCCAGGCGGGCGGCAGCCGAGGTGTCGACCAAGGGGTGAGGCAGGAGGCGCGAAGCCCCGATCCGGGCACACGCTTGCACGTGCGTGGCGTCGTTCATGCTGGCGCCCTGTCCCAGGCGCTCCCGCAAAAAGACCAGGGCCGCTTCGCCCAATGCAAACTCTATGGACTCATCGCCCCAACCGTTCCACCGTTTCATGAATTTTTCCCGTTATACTTGACCTGTTTCCATTGCTGGCAGATTAACGCCGGGCCGTCTTTTCGTATTGCTCATTCATGACAACAGATTTGTTCAAACATGCCAGCGGTCAGGCCTGACGCGCGCCGCGTCACCGGCTCCTATCTCCAGCCCTTGCTGGAGGCGGCCGAAGCACGGGGCGTGAGCCCGCGCGACCTGGCATTGGCAGCCCGCTTGCCGCCCGACCTTCTGGCCGGCCTGCCGGACTCCATCTCGGCCAAGGATTATGTGCACCTGCTCGAAGTGGGCGCCGAGCTGGCGGGCGACCCGCATTTCGGCCTGCATGTGGGCGAACGGGTCAAGCTGGGCACCTACAGCGTCTATGGCCTGATCCTGTTGTCCTGCCGCGATTTCGGCCAGGTCTTCCAGCAAACCATGCGTTATGAACAACTGGCGCATGACCTGGGGCGCTCGGAACTGGCGCTCGATGGCGAGCTGGCCGAATACCACTGGCTCTCCAACTACCCGGACGGCACGCGCCACCTGGTGGAGAGCGTATTTGCCGGCATCCGGGTGTTTTCCACCTGGCTGGCGGGGATGGAGCTGCCCTCGTCCAAGATGCAGTTCATGCATGAGCAGCAATCGGACGACAGCGAATACCTGCGCGTGTTCGGCGCCCTGCCCCTGTTTGGGCAGCCCGTCAATGCCGCCCATTTCCCTGCCCAGTTGCTGGCCTGGCCAGTGCCGAACGCGGATGTGGGCCTGTATCCGGTGCTGCAGCAGCACGCCGAACAACTGCTGCGCGAACGCAGCCGCAGCGGCGAAGGCATCGTGGCCCAGGTCCACGCCGCCATCATCAAGAATCTGGCCCACGACCGGGTGCGTCTATCTTCGATTGCCGACGAACTGAAACTCTCGCCACGCACCTTGCAACGCAAGCTCAACGAGGCCGGCGCCAGCTTCCAGCAAGTGCTGGACCAGGCCCGTTTTGCGCTTGCCACCGACTACCTGCGCCAGGAAAGCCTGTCCCTGGTCGACATCTCGTTTTTATTGGGCTACCAGGAGCAAAGCGCGTTCACCCACGCGTTCAAGGAATGGGCAGGGGTCAATCCTGGCGCCTGGCGCGAAGGAGCGCAATGTCGCCTATAATATTCACGCCGTTTCCCGCTTCGATAACCTGGTACTGACGTGAACCCACACCTAGCCAAGCTGCACCCCTATCCTTTCGAAAAACTGCGGCAATTGTTTGCCGGGTCCAGCCCCAATCCGGCCTACGCGCCCATCAGTCTGGGCATTGGCGAACCGAAGCATCCTACCCCGGCGTTTATCCAGAAGGCGCTTGCCAACAGCCTGGCGGGCCTGGCCAATTACCCAACCACCCATGGCAGCGACGCCCTGCGCGCCTCCATCGCCGGCTGGCTCGAGCGGCGCTACGGCGTGCCCATGCTCAATCCCAGCACCCAGGTGTTGCCGGTCAATGGCTCGCGCGAGGCCCTGTTTGGCATCGCCCACTGCGTGATCGATCCCTCCCAGGCCGGCGCGCTGGTGATGTGCCCGAATCCCTTCTACCAGATCTATGAAGGCGCGGCCCTGCTGGCCGGCGCCCAGCCGTATTTCGTCAATTCCGACCCGGCCCGCAATTTCGCCTGCGACTACGCCAGCGTGCCCGCCGAGGTCTGGCCCAAGGTCCAACTGTTGTATTTATGCTCACCGGGCAATCCGACCGGCGCCACGCTGACCCTGGCCGACTGGGAGCAGTTGTTTGCCCTGAGCGACCAGCATGGCTTTGTCATCGCTGCCGACGAATGCTATTCCGAGATCTACCACGGCAGCGCTGCGCCCCTGGGCGCGCTGGAAGCGGCCCACCAGCTAGGTCGCAGCGAGGGCGAGACGCCCTATGCCAACCTGATCGTGTTCTCCAGCCTGTCCAAGCGCTCCAATGTGCCGGGCATGCGCTCGGGCTTTGTGGCCGGCGACGCGGCTGTCGTGAAAAAATTCCTGCTGTACCGCACTTACTGCGGCGGCGCCATGTCGCCACCCGTGCAAAGCGCTTCGATTGCGGCCTGGGGCGACGAGAGCCACGTCCAGGAAAACCGCCACAAGTACCGTGAAAAATTCGCCCTCGTCACGCCCCTGCTCAAACAGGTGATGGACGTGGACCTGCCCGACGCCGGCTTTTACCTGTGGGCCGACGTGCGCCGCACCGGCTTGACCGACACGGAATTCGCACGCCGCCTGTACGTTGATTATAATGTCACTGTATTGCCCGGAAGCTACCTCGCGCGCGAAGCGCATGGCGTCAATCCGGGACAGAACCGCATCCGCATGGCCCTGGTCGCCGAAGTCGACGAGGGCGTGGAAGCGGCGCAGCGCATTGTCCAGTTTTGCACGGCCCTGAAATCATCCTGACTCACCTATAGCCTCGACCATGACCCAACAACTCCAGAACATCATCGACACCGCCTGGGAACAGCGCGCCGACATCACCCCCTCGAATGGCAGCGCCGAAGTGCGCGAGGCAGTGGCCCACGTTATCGCCGGCCTGGACGATGGCAGCATGCGCGTGGCCCAGAAAACCGGGGCTGACTGGGTGGTCAACCAATGGATCAAGAAAGCCGTACTGCTCTCCTTCCGCCTCGAGAACAATAGCGTGATGACCTCCGACGGCACCATGCAGTTCTACGACAAGGTGCCCACCAAGTTCGCCAACTACACCGCTGAAGACTTCGCACGCGGCGGTTTCCGCGTGGTGCCACCTGCCGTGGCGCGCCGTGGCAGCTTCATCGCCAAGAACGTGGTCTTGATGCCCTCGTACGTGAACATCGGCGCCTACGTCGACGAAGGCGCCATGGTCGACACCTGGGCCACGGTCGGCTCCTGCGCCCAGATCGGCAAGAACGTTCATCTGTCCGGCGGCGTGGGCATTGGCGGCGTGCTCGAACCGATGCAGGCCAATCCAACCATCATTGAAGACAATTGCTTCATTGGCGCCCGCTCGGAAATCGTGGAAGGTGTTATTGTCGAAGAAAACTCGGTCATCTCGATGGGTGTCTACATCGGCCAATCGACCAAGATTTACGACCGCGCCACCGGCGAAGTGAGCTACGGCCGCGTGCCGGCAGGCTCGGTGGTGGTATCGGGCAACCTGCCATCGGAAGACGGCAGCTACAGTTTGTATTGCGCAGTGATCGTGAAACGGGTGGACGCGAAAACGCGGGCCAAGACCGGTATCAACGAACTGCTGCGCGGCATCTAATAACAATATCCAACGGGAGACCATCATGGCCATGGACCGCTTGTTCCAGCTGATGAAAGAAAAAAATGCGTCGGATATGTTCTTTGCGGTTAATTCGCCAGTACAGATCAAGATCAACGGCAACCTGATTCCGATTAATCAGCAAAAGCTCGACACCGACAATATCGACGCCCTGCTCGGTGAAGTGGCCAGCCCGGAACAAATGGCGGAACTGCGCCGCGAGAACGAACTGAACATGGGTATTTCGGTGCCCAACCTGGGACGCTTCCGTCTGTCGGCTTTCCGCCAACGCGGTACCATCTCAGCCGTGTTCCGTTTCGTGCCAGCAGTCATTCCCCAGCTCAACGACCTGGGCTTGCCGCCCATCCTGTCCGAACTGATCATGGAAAAGCGCGGCTTGCTGCTGCTGGTGGGCGCCACCGGCTCAGGCAAATCGACGACCATCGCCTCGATGCTGGACCACCGCAACGAATTGCGCGCCGGTCACATCCTGACGCTGGAAGACCCGATCGAGTACCTGTTCAAGAACAAGAAATCCATCGTCAACCAGCGCGAAATCGGCGCCGATGCAAGCAGCTTCTACATCGCCCTGCGCAACTCCATGCGTCAGGCGCCAGACTGCATCCTGATCGGCGAAATCCGCGACAAGGAAACCATGGCGGCGGCGCTGGCGTACGCCCAGTCCGGTCACCTGGTACTGGCGACCCTGCACGCGAACAACAGCTACAACGCGCTCAACCGTATCATCAGCTTCTACCCGATTGAAAACCGCGCGGCATTGCTGCAGGATCTGTCCTCCGCCGTGCGCGCCATCGTGTCGCAGCGCCTGGTGCGCTCGGCCGCTGGCGGCATGCGCCAGGCGGCCGTGGAAATCATGGTCAACACGCGCTACATCTCCGACCTGATCGAAAAAGGCGAAATTGGCCAGATCAAGGAGGCGATGGAGAAAAGCTTGTCGCCAGGATCGCAATCGTTTGAGTCGGCACTGTTCCAGCTGGTCAAGAGCGGCCTGGTCACGCAAGAGGAAGCCCTGGCCAATGCCGACTCGGCCACCAACTTGCTGTGGTTGCTCAACAATGGTCCGGACAGTGCCAACAATGCGGCCGACATTGCCCAGTCGAAGGTGGACGACGAGGGCGCTAACTTTACCGAGTTCACGCTCGACACCTGATCGTCTTTATCCTCGCGACAAGGCTGCACCGGTTCTCCCGTGCAGCTTTTTTCTAACCCAAACAATCCCACGACCAGCACACTGTCCTTGCGAAAGCGAGGACCCATGCTGAGCTAGCAGAGTATGGACCCTCGCTTTCGCAAGGGCAGTGGTGGTAGCGGGCAGCGGCCTCGAAATCCGGGCAATCCGCGAGCCCGCTGCCGTGGCCAAGCGGTAGTCCTGACGAGATTCCGATGGCGATGATGACAATGCGCGGAGGATGGATGAGATTACTAAGCTTGCTGAGCTTGCTGCTATTTGCCCACGTCAGCGCCATGGCCGCTTCCAGTCCCGCGCCCGCCAGTGTCGACGTATTGGTTTGGCCGCGCATGGACGCAGCGCGTTTTGGCTGCTATCTCGAACAAACCTTTGGCGTGAAGGACGCCAAGTTTAATTGCGGCCTCAAGAACTACGTCAACCGTGGTGATCCCTGCAAGCGGACCAAGGCTTACTACGAAGGCCCCGCCCTACCGAAAAGCCTGGCCCAGCGCATCGCGCCCCAAGCAACTGACGTAGCGCTGCAGTGGGAGCATGGGCAGCTGCAGGCAGTCACATTGACCTTCCCGCTTAAGGTCTCGAAGGCCGACATCACCCGCCTGCTGCACCTGCCGGCCACCCGGTCCTATCCCAAGCAATACCCGAATATCATCGACATCGACGTGCAGGAATGTTCGGCCACCGACAGCTGTGTCATCATTCAGGGATTCGAACACATGGGCGCTGGCGACGTCGATTGCGGCGGCTAGCTCACCTGGGCAGGCGCTGTCACAAAAGCGCCTCCCTGCACGTCTAGGCTGTTTTAGCACCGAGAATGCCGCCATGACCAATGCCGACGCTTCCCAACACTTTGCCTTCGACGCCTTGCGGCCGCGCCTGTTTTCGATCGCCTACCGCATGCTCGGCACGCGCGCCGACGCCGAGGACGTGGTCCAGGATGCCTGGCTGCGCTGGAATGCCACCGATCAGGCGCAGCTGCAATCGGCCGAGGCCTGGCTGGTCACCGTGACCACGCGCCTGTCAATTGACCGACTACGCAGCCGCAAAAGCGAGCGCGAAGCCTACGTCGGCTGGTGGTTGCCCGAACCGCTGGTGGAAGTAGACGAGCACACACCCGAGCGCGCGGCAGAGCTGGCCAGCGACGTGTCGGTAGCCTTGATGTGGGTGCTCGAACGCTTGGCCCCCGAGGAGCGGGCCGCGTTCTTGCTGCGCCAGGTCTTTGACCACGACTACCCCGACATCGCGGCCATGCTGGGCAAGAGTGAGGCGAGCTGCCGCCAGATGGTGCACCGGGCCCAGGACCGCGTACAGCAGCAAAAGCCGCGCTTCGATGTGAGCACGCAGGCGCATCGCGCGCTCCTGTCCAGCTTCATGCAGGCGGCCAGTGTGGGCGACCGGGCCGCCATGACGGCCTTGATGTCCGATGACGTGCAGTTGGTGTCCGACGGCGGCGGCAAGGTCAAGTCCTTCCAGCACATTCTGCACGGCGCGGGACGGGTAGCGGGCGTGTTCTGGTCGCTCGAACACCAGTCACCGGGTCAGGTGCAATACCGGTCCGCGCACATCAATGGCGAGCCGGGTCTGCTGCGCTACGTCGCCGGCAAGCTCGAATCGGCCCATGCCTTCATCGTGGACGACGGCCGCATCGTGGCGGTGTTCGTGATGCGCAATCCAGATAAGTTGTCAGCGATTCCCCAGTTTTTTTGAGTGGGCTGTCACAAGGCGGCTTTGTATCCCGTCTTGATGGTATGACCCACTCACTGAAGGAACCGCCATGAGCCATACCGCCCGCCTCGCCTTTTTTCAACTTGCCCCTGCCAGCATGCAGGCGATGATCAAGCTTTCTGCCACGGTCAAGAACGGTCCACTGGGCGCTCGCCTGGTGGAACTGGTGAACCTGCGCGTCTCGCAAATCAATGGCTGCGGCATGTGCATCGACATGCACTGGCGCGACCTGATGCGCCAGGAGGTCGAGCCGCGTCACATCAACGCGGTGTCCGGCTGGCGCGAAGCGCCCTTCTTTAGCGAACGCGAACGCGCGGCCCTGCATTGGGCCGAACTGGTGAACGCCATTCCGAACAAGGACCCCCAGGACGAGGACTTTGCGCGTCTGCAGGCGTATTTTTCGGATGGCGAGATCGCTGAACTTGGCTACGCGATTGCCGTTATCCGGGGCTGGAACATGCTCAATGTTGGGTTCCGCAATCCGATTCCTGAGACGCCAGCACCGGGCATGTAAGGCGTCGCCACTCCCTCCGCCGCGCGTGCAAGCACACGCCTAAATACCCGCAAACGCACCCGCACGCACTGTCCTTGCGAAAGCGAGGACCCATAGCGCGCCAACTCAAGAAAATACGGCTTCTTTGCGTTGGCTGGATATGGGTCCTCGCTTTCGCAAGGACAGTGAGTGGTGGGCGCTGATGCGGGTTGCTCCCTACGCTATGGCACCGTCAGAATCACTTTGACGCTGTCTTCCACCTGCGATTTTTCCAGGTAGCCGATAGCCGAAACATCATTGGCGACGGCCTTCTTGATTTCGGCGGTCGATCCATATTCCTTGGGCGCCGTGCCCTTGCCCGTGAAGACCAGCTTGGACCAGATGGCTTTCACCTGCGCCGAATCCTTGCCCAGCACTTTGGAATAAAATTCGTTACGTACAGCGCTGCCCTCGTTGAATTCGACCGGCGTGAACAAGGTCGATTTACCGATGAAGAACTGCGCCGCCTGTTCCGAAAACATGCGACTGGCCTGGTTCTTGGGATTGACGATGACGACGATTTCCGCCGTAGTTCCTCCGTTGTTTAACCTAACGTCAGGAAATCCAGTGTGTACCCGCATGGCAATTTTGTGCACTTCCTTGCATGATATTCGACGGTTTTGTTGTATCTACATGACACTACTTGGCCTACCTGGGCTGGACTTGTGACGGAACAGATAAGCTTTCTGCGTTTTAATTACTGCCATATGCATACCTCTACCGTGCCCCCGGCTGCCTTGCATGGGCCCCAATCGGGGCCAGCAAGACGCCATGTGGTATCCTCTCGCCTTCCCCCTGCACTGTAAAACAGTTAATAGCGGTCCATGCTTCCCGAAACGGGCCGCCTGGCGCTTGCGCTTGAACCGATCCATGAAAAAAACACTCTACGGCATTCCCAATTGCGACACGGTCAAGAAGGCTCGCACCTGGATGGCTGCGCACGGTCATGCATTTGACTTCCACGATTTCAAGAAGCAGGGCCTGGAGCGCGCCACTGCCGCCGCCTGGCTCGAACAACTCGATTGGGAAGTGCTGGTCAACCGCAAAGGCACGACCTGGCGCAATCTGCCTGACGAGCGCAAGGCCGCCATTACCAGCAAGGCGGCAGCGCTGGACCTGGTGCTCGAGCAGCCATCCGTGATCAAGCGTCCAGTGCTCGACCGCGACGGCCAATTTTCCGTCGGCTTTTCCGACAGCCAGTACCAGGAGCTGTTCGCATGACGCACTCCGCCACGCTGGCCCTGACTGAAAAGCTCATCGCGCTGTCGTCCATCACGCCTGACGACAAGGGCTGCCAGCAGCACCTGATCGACCTGCTCTCGCCACTGGGCTTCGCATGCGAAACCATCACCTCAAATGGCGTGACCAATCTGTGGGCGCGGCGCGGCAGCACGGCGCCCTTGTTCGTCTTCGCCGGGCACACCGACGTGGTGCCCACCGGGCCGGTCGATCAGTGGGCGTCCAAGCCCTTTGTGCCGACTCACCGCGATGGCAAGCTGTATGGCCGCGGCGCCGCCGACATGAAGACCTCGATTGCGGCCATGGTGGTCGCTTGCGACGAATTCGTCGCCGCCCATCCTGAACATCAGGGCTCGATCGCCTTCCTGATCACCAGCGACGAAGAAGGTCCCGCCACCGACGGCACCGTTGTGGTGTGTGAAAAGCTGGTGGAACGGGGCGAGAAGATCGACTTCTGCCTGGTCGGCGAACCCACGTCGGCCCACATCCTGGGCGACATGATCAAGAACGGTCGCCGTGGTTCGCTCTCTGGCCACCTGGTCATCAAGGGGGTGCAGGGTCATATTGCCTATCCCCAGTTGGCCAGCAATCCCATCCACCTGGCCGCGCCGGCCCTGGCCGAACTGGCCGCCGAGCAGTGGGACGCCGGCAATGAGTACTATCTGCCGACCTCCTGGCAAATGTCGAACATCCATGCCGGCACCGGCGCCAACAACGTCATACCGGGCGAACTGGCCATCGATTTCAACTTCCGCTTTTCCACCGCCAGCACGGCCGACGGGCTGGAAGCGCGGGTCCACGCTATTTTGGACAAGCACAATCTGCAGTACGAACTGGCATGGACCTTGTCCGGCCTGCCCTTCCTCACGCCGCGCGGCACCCTGTCCGACGCGCTGTCGAAGGCCATCCATGAGGAGACCGGCGTGCACACCGAATTATCGACCACGGGCGGCACCAGCGATGGCCGCTTCATCGCGCGCATCTGCCCGCAAGTGATAGAATTCGGCCCGCCCAACGCCAGCATCCACAAGATCGACGAACACGTTGAAGTGCGCTTCATCGATCCACTCAAGAACATCTATCGCCGCACGCTGGAAAACCTGCTGGCCCCGGCGGCTAACCGAGAACTGCCATGACCACGTCCATCCTGACCACCCCGCGCGACCTGCTGCGCTACGCCGTGACCCGCTTTAACACTGCCAAGCTGTTTTTCGGCCATGGCAGCGCTGAAGCCTTCGATGAAGCGGCCTACCTGATCCTCCACACGCTCAAGCTCCCGCTCGACAAGCTCGATCCCTTTCTTGATGCGCGCCTGTTGCCGGAAGAAGTGCTGCAAGTGCTGGCCGTGATCGAACGGCGCGCGGTGGACCGTGTACCGGCGGCCTACATCACCAAGGAAGCCTGGTTGGGTACCTATGCCTTCTTCGTCGACGAGCGCGTGCTGGTGCCGCGTTCCTTCATCGCCGAACTGATACCGCAGCAATTTAGCCCTTGGGTGGAAGACCCTTATGCGGTCGAAAACATCCTGGAGCTGTGCACCGGGTCGGGCTGCCTGGCCATCATGATGGCTGACGCCTTCCCCAACAGCGTAGTCGATGCGATCGACATCTCGACCGACGCGCTGGCGGTGGCCGAGATCAATGTGCGCGAGTACAAACTGGAAGGCCGGGTCAATCCAATTGCCTCGGACCTGTACCAGAATGTGCCGTTCAAAAAATACGACATGATCATCACGAACCCGCCGTATGTGAATTCCGACTCCATGACCAAGCTGCCGCAGGAGTATCTGCGCGAGCCCCAGATTGCACTGGCGGGCGGCGCCGATGGCATGGACCTGGTGCGCAAGATCGTTGCCGGCGCTGCCGAGCGGCTCACGCCCAACGGCATCCTGATGGTCGAAATTGGCAACGAAGCCGAATACGCCGAAGCCGCCTTTGGCCACCTGGGTCTGACCTGGCTGACCACCAGCGCGGGCGACGACATGGTTTTCCTGCTGACCGCAGAACAGCTGCACTTGATGCAGGCATGACCGGCAGGCGGGAATTACCCGCGCCGCCACCACCATTTGATTTGATAAGAAGAAGTACTCAATGATCCGTTTTCTGAACGTTAGCCTGATGCGCGGTACCAAGCCGCTGCTGCAGGACGTCGACCTGACCCTGAACCCCGGCGACAAGATCGGCCTGATTGGCGCCAATGGCGCTGGCAAATCGAGCCTGTTCGCCATGCTGCGCAATGAGCTGCATGCAGACCAGGGCGAGATTGACTTCCCCGCCAAATGGCGCATGGCTTACGTGGCCCAGGAAACGCCGCCGCTGGAGCGCTGCGCGCTGGACTACGCCATCGACGGCGACACCACACTGCGCAAGCTGGAAGCCGACCTGGCTTACCTGGAGTCGCAGCCGGAATCGACGGAAAACGGTATCGCCATCGGCAATATCTACAGCGCGCTGGCCGACGCCGACGCCTACACCGTGCAGTCGCGCGGCGAACAGCTGCTGCTTGGTCTGGGCTTTACCCTGGACCAGATGAAGCAACCCATTGTCAGCTTCTCGGGCGGCTGGCGTATGCGCCTGAACCTGGCGCAGGCGCTGATGTGCCCTTCGGACCTGCTGCTGCTCGATGAACCGACCAATCACCTGGATCTTGACGCGATCATCTGGCTGGAAGACTGGCTCAAACGTTATCCCGGCACCTTGATCATCATCTCCCACGATCGCGACTTCCTCGACGAAATCGTCAACGTCATCGTGCACATCGACGAATGCAAGCTCAAACGCTATTCGGGTAACTACTCCGGTTTCGAGCGCCAGCGCGCTGCGCAAATGATCCTCGCTGCCGGCGCCCTGGCCAAGCAGCAGCGCCAACGTGCCCACCTCGAATCCTTCGTCAACCGTTTCAAGGCCCAGGCCTCGAAAGCGCGCCAGGCGCAAAGCCGGATGAAGGCGCTCGAGAAGATGGAAGAACTGGCGCCACTGCGCGCAGCGGCCGAATTCTCGTTCGAGTTCCGCGAGCCGCTGGCCGCGCCCAATCCGCTCTTGGTGATGGAAGACGTCAACGCCGGTTATCACATTCTCGACGAGCATGGCGACCGTGTCTCGGACAAGGTCATCGTTTCGGGCATCAAGTTTTCGCTGCAGATTGGCCAGCGCATTGGTCTGTTGGGCGTGAACGGCGCGGGTAAATCGACGCTGATCAAAACCATCGCTGGAGAACTGACGCCACTGACTGGTGACGCGACCATGGGCAAGGGCCTGTCAATTGGTTACTTCGCCCAGCACCAGGTGGAAATGCTGCGCCATGATGAATCGCCCCTGTGGCACCTGGCCAAGATCGCACCGACCGTACGTGAGCAGGAACTGCGCAACTTCCTCGGTGGTTTCAACTTCCCGGGCAATATGGTGACCAGCCCGATTCGTCCGTTCTCGGGCGGCGAAAAAGCGCGCCTGGCGCTGGCCTTGATCGTGTGGCAGCGCCCTAACCTGCTGCTGCTCGATGAACCGACCAATCACCTGGACCTGGAGACGCGCGAAGCCTTGACCATGGCGCTGGCGCAGTTTGAAGGCACGCTGGTGGTGGTGTCCCACGATCGCCACCTGCTGCGCGCGACGACCGACCAATTCATCATTGTTGCTGACGGCAAGCTGCAGCCTTTCGACGGTGATCTGGATGATTACAAGGATTGGCTGTTCCAGACCAAGCTAGGCAAAGGCACGACCGTGTTGCCGGCAGCGGGCAAGGACAACAAGACCGTGTACCCGACCGCATCGGCGGTGGCGCCACCGAGTGCGCCGGTGGTCGACAAGAAGGACCAGAAAAAGCAGGATGCCGAGCAGCGCCAGCGTCTGGCCGCGCTGAAAAAGCCGATCGAAAACAAGATCAAGCGGCTGGAAGAGCAAATCGCCAAGCGCAATGAGCAAAAGGCTGAAGTCGATGCCAAGCTCGGTGAGGCGAGCATCTACGAAGCAGCCAACAAGGCAAAGTTGAAGACGCTGCTGGCTGACCAGTCATTCTACAAGAAGGACTTGGGGACGCTGGAAGCGGAATGGCTGGAACTGCAGGAGCAGCTTGAGGGCTTGGCGGCCTAAGAGCTTGCGTGCCGGCGCTGCCCTCTACTGATGGATAGCGCGACTCCTGCTCACTGAATAGCGCCGCTCCCTGCTCACTGAATAGCGCCGCTCCCTGCTCACTGAATGGCGCCGCTCCTGCTCACTGAATGGCGCCGCTTCCTGCTCACTGAATAGCGCCGCTCCCTGCTCACTGAATGGCGCCGCTCCCTGCTCACTGAATGGCGCCGCTCCCAACACACTGTCCTTGCGAAAGCGAGGACCCATGCTTCGCTTGCCTCAACGGCGCAGTGTGCTTGGCTACACGCGTGTTATGGGTCCTCGCTTTCGCAAGGACAGTGGGCTGGGACCAGCGACGCTAAGCCACACGCTGCGCGCTGCTCGCCGGCTGACGCCGGATCGACATCAAGCAGTCGATGTCGATCAAAATCAGACGGCGCCCTCCCGCCTCGCCCAGGCCCAGCAAATAGTCGCTGCCGCATTCGCCATCTGCCCCCGGAATGGGCGTGATCTGGTCCGCATACAGGCTCACCACATCGGTCACCCCGTCCACCACCATCCCCACCACGCAGTTTGCCAGTTGCAGGATGATGACGTCGGTGAGCGGGCCAGGCGCGGCCACTCCTGCATCAAACGCCACCCGCATGTCCACAATGGGCATGATCACCCCACGCGAGACGGCCACGCCGCTGATGATGGTGCCGTCGGCCGCGAAACGCTCCAACGACCTGAGTGTCCGCAACTCCTTCACCTTGCCGAACTCCAGTCCGTAGTCCAGTCCACCGAGCTGAAAACTGAGAAAATCCACCTTGCCAGGCGGGACCGGTTGCGCTTCTCTGATAGACATGCTGTTCCTTTCGTGCTCGTGCGGGGGCGTGGCCAGACAACGAAACCCCATCCTAAGCGCAGCCTGCACGGCGATCGTTGCGTGCGATCAATATTTCCTGTGGAACAGTTCTGCTTGCAAAGCGAGCGGAAGGCTTTACAATGAATCCGCACTATGACGCGGCGCATTGCACACTATGGGGACTGCACATGTTTGAATGGCTTCAGCGAATTTTTTCCAGCCCGCCGCCGGCAACACCGGTCGCACCACGCCAACCCGCCGCTCCGGCTGCGCAAACGCCAGCGCCTGCCGCACCGGCAGCCGCTCCAACAACACCGGCAGCGCCTGCAGCACCCGCCGCAGCGGCCACGCCAACTCCCCGGCCAGCTGCAACGAGCGCAGCGCCCGCAGCAGCGGTTGCCGGCCTCTCGTTTGACCAGCGCGACAACATCAATGCGCAGTACCACAGCTGGCTGTTTGGCAGCGAAGGCGAATCGGCGCTGGACACCAGCGAGCCTGAAAACCAGGTGCTCGATGCCCTCGCCACCATCCTCAAGTCGCAGCAATCGGGCGCCGCCCTTGTGCGCCGCCTGCCTGGCCTGATTCCGCAACTGCTGCAAAGTCTGCGCAGCGATAATTTTTCTGGCGCCCAGCTTTCACGCACCATTTCCAGCGATGTGGTGGTGGTAGCGGCAGTGATCCGTATGGCCAACACGTCCTATATTGGCAGCGGTACTCACATCACCAGCGTTGAACACGCAGTCATGCTTATTGGCCAGGAGGGCTTGCGCCACCTGATCACCAGCGTCGCCTTCCGCCCCATCATCGACATGAATTCCGGCCACTACACGCGCTCGCTGGCCCCGCGCATCTGGGACCAGTCCGAGCGCTGCGCCGTCGCCAATCGCCTGCTGGCCGAAGAACAGGGTATCGATCCCTTCGAGGCTTTCCTCGCCGGGCTGGTGCAATACGTGGGCTTGATTGTCACGCTGCGCATCATGGACCAGGTGGACAAGGATGGCAGCCAGCTCGGCTCCGAAATGTTCTGTGCCAGTTTGCTGCGCGACGCGCGCACGCTTAGTTGCAGCATCGGGCGCGAATGGAATTTCCCTGACAGCGTGGTGCAGGCGATCAGCGAACAGGCAGGCGCGCGCAAGGGCGTGCAGATTTCGCCCATGGGACGCTTGCTGTCACAGTCAGACTACCTGTCCAAGATACGCATGCTGTCCGAACAAGGCCTGGTCGAGAACGACAATGCGAGCCTGTTCAAAGGCCTCTCGCCCGCTGCCATGGCGGTCTACCACAAGCTGCACGCGGTGGCCGATGACGACCCCGCGCTGGCAGGCGTGCCTGCCGTGGCGACGTGACGGCGCAGGTCGATCCGGCGCAAGTGGAATTGACGGCCATCCGGGCCCAGGGTCCGGGCGGCCAGAACGTCAACAAGGTGTCCTGCGCTGTACACCTGCGCTTTGACATCGCCAACTCTTCCCTACCCGAACACATTCGCGAACGCCTGCTCGCGCTGTCGGATCAACGCATCAACCGTGATGGCGTTATTGTGCTCAAGGCGCAGCAGTCGCGCAGCCTGGAACAGAACAAGGAAGACGCGCTGCGGCGCCTGCAGGAGATTGTCGATCGCGTTGCGGTGCTGCCCACCGTCAGGCGTGCCACGCGGCCCACGCGCAGCTCACAGCGCAAGCGCCTGGACGAAAAGACCAAAAGCGGTCAGACCAAGGCCCTGCGCGGCAAAGTCACCGACTAAAAATCATTGGCTGCGCCAGTCAATAGCGCCTGAAGATTCTGCCAGCAGCAGGTCGCCCGCGCCGCCATCGGCATTGCTGCGCAGGCGAGACTTGATGTCCTTGGACGGCAGATCAAACAGCGTGCTGCCATCCGGATGAAATTTCATCGAGCGCAGCTGGGTGTCGCCAACGAGCATGCCGACATGGACTTCACTGCTCGCTGCACTGTCGCTGCGCTGCTGCTGCAACTGGCCCATCAGCGTCAGCGCTGCCTCGCTTTCGGTTTCCGCCGCCTTCACTTCCAGCGACACCTTGGCAATGGCCTTGAGTGCCGGGCCAACCGCTGCCGCCATCTTCTGGAACTGCGGCAGTTGTTCGGCCGTCAGCGTCAATTCCTTCTTGCGGATCTTCGAGGCGAGCATGACGTACTTGCGCACATCGGCCTGACCGGTCATCTCTTCCAGGGCCGCCTTGCGCTGCCCCGCCAGCTCGGCAAAGCCCTCGGCCTTGGTTTTCATCGCGGCGATCGCTTCATCGATGCGCGAACTATCGGGCTCCATTGCAAAAATCTGCATTTCGGTTTGCTTGCGTGGTCCGGCACTGTCGATGTGGACCTTGCGCGCGGCGATGGCGCAGCCTTCGGCCTGGCGGATGACCACTTCATCGGCCATGATCTCGCAATTGGCCGCATGCTCGATCACCACCCGGGTGCCCGAAATAATGCAGCTCTCGGCGCGGTTCAACACCACTTCGCCGCTACTCGTTTGCAGCACCGAACCGGAGGCCACACCCTTGACCCGGATGTCGCCGCGGGCATTGTGCGCCGAGCCGCCAACCAGGTTGTTATTAAGCTGGATGGTGCCGCCGCGTGAAATGATGTTCCCGAAAACGTCAGCATGAATGGTAATGCTTTCACCTTCGATCACGCGCTTTTCCTGCACTTCACCGAATTCTTCGTAGTCGCCTGTCAGCTGCAGATTGCCGGTAGTACGCGAGCTGACACCGTCGCGGCTGACGATCTTGTCGTCCACCGACAGG
Source organism: Massilia sp. (assembly GCA_045810445.1). Classification (GTDB taxonomy): domain Bacteria; phylum Pseudomonadota; class Gammaproteobacteria; order Burkholderiales; family Burkholderiaceae_D; genus Telluria_A. Next base: position 2,367 of record JBJMVX010000327.1, on the reverse strand, counting down.
CGGCTGGTACTGCTGTCCACGTTCAGAAAGCCTGCCTGCTGCGACACCAGGAACTCGCCCTCGGCGCTGATGTCGATCAGCGTTCCCGGTCCAGCCATGGTGGCCAGATCGATGTCCTTGGGCGCAGCTGGATTGATGGGCAGGCCCGATACCTGAAAGCCGGTCTCGCCTTCCTTGCGCGGCACCTTCTTGAGCAGGCGCTTGCCCTTCTGGATTTGCGGGAAGCGGTTCTGGAAGGCCATCAGGTCGAGTTTGCCATTGGCCAGCTGGCGCGGCGCGTCGCTGCGGTGCAGGTCGGACGACACTTCGATGATGTGCGCGTCGATGCCGGGCAGCGCATCGAGCCGCTGCGCCACGATCACGCGTTCGACCCGGTTGGCGGCGAGCGCCGCGCGCAGGGCTGGAACATCGATCCCGAAGCGCACGCCCTTGGTCCACATGTCGGCAATGAATTCGTCCGCATCCAGGCGGGCGGGCACGCCGGCGCCGTCCGGATCATTGGGGTCGGTCATGACCACCGGTTCAAAATAGTATTCGGCCTGGCCGTCGGTCAGCTTGACGGCCTTGTACAACTGGCGCCGCGCCGGATCGAAGGGCACGATGTCGTCGGCAAACCGGATCAAGGCTTCCCCGCTGGCCGAACGCGGCAGATCGGGACCGACGCCGTAGATGGTTTTCAGCAGGACTGCGTAATCAAGGCCCGCGAAATACTGGTTGTTGGAGAAGACGCCGTCGATGGCAGCGGCAAAGGTGGTGGCCAGCACGCTGGGATCACCATATACGCCCCCAGGGCGCTTGACGATGCAATGGTCGATCCCCGCCGCAGCGCTCGCGCCCGCTGGCGTTGGTCCTCGACTGGACAGGGAAGCATCGGTCGGCACGTTCGTCTCCACTAATTACTTACTTAATTGCCAAGACAGTTTGGTGATTAGTAAGATTTTCGTAGCGTAACATGTGTTCTGGGGTATTGACTACCTGCATGAAGGAAAATTAACAATTCCCCTCTTTGTAGCATGCCTCGCCAGCAAGATACAACACATTCCCGGCTGCGCATATGGAAACGCCGCCCTAGCTGTGGCAAGGGCGGCGTGGGGGGAGGCGATCGATCGGGTGGTGCTTAGCGTTGGCGCCGGCTTGGATAGATATCGGCGCCTGCTTCATTGATCTGGCGCCGCAGATCGCGCCGCTCGTCCGGGGTCAGGCGGCCGCCGCGACGGCCATTGTCGTTTTGCGCGGCCTGCTGCTCCTGCTGATAGCGGCGATTGTCATCGGCGCGCGCATCGTATTGACGCGCCTGGCGCTCGTCGACCCGCTGGCGTTGCTCGGCCTGGCGCTCGGCGCGCGCATAACCGCGCTGCTGTTGGGGCTGATTATCGTTATTGTCGCGGTCGCGGTCACGCGGTCCCGCATGGGCGGCGGACATCGCTGCCACACCGATCAGGCAGCAGGCGGCCAGACGACGCAAGAGCGCTGCTGCGCCCTGCTGTTCGCCTTTGGCGGTCCTGCTTTTGATGTGCGCGTTTTTCATGGTGTTCCTCTTCCGCGATGCCTGATAACCAGATAAGCTTGTTTTCACTTGACCCAAGTGTATGTCCAATCAGTTTTAGGGATAAGACGAATTGGGTAAAGTTTGTAATAATTTGTAATGCCTTCGCAGTAGCGCGACCCGTCGGGCGATAAGACGTTACCATAGCGACATGAATCTGACAAATCTGACAGCGATATGAACTCACCCACGACCCCGACGACTGGCAACAATACAACGGCCTCCATCACCAATGGCCATACCGCGAAGATCATGGTAGTCGACGACGATGTGCGTCTGCGCGACCTGCTGCGGCGCTATCTGACCGAACAGGGCTTCAATGTCACGACGGCCGAAAGCGCACCGGCGATGAACAAGCTGTGGCTGCGCGAACGCTACGACCTGCTGGTGCTGGACCTGATGCTGCCGGGTGAGGACGGCCTGTCCATCTGCCGCCGCCTGCGTGGAGCCGGTGACCAGACGCCGATCATCATGCTCACGGCCAAAGGCGAAGACGTCGATCGCATCGTTGGCCTGGAAATGGGCGCAGACGATTATCTGCCCAAGCCGTTCAATCCGCGCGAACTGGTGGCGCGCATAGGCGCAGTCTTGCGCCGCAAGGGTCCCGATGAAATCCCGGGCGCGCCATCGGAGACGCCGCAGTCGTTTGAATTTGGCCAGTTCGTGCTCGACCTGGGCACCCGCACCCTGAAAAAAAATGGCGAGACCGTGCCCCTGACGACCGGCGAATTCTCCGTGCTCAAGGTGTTTGCCCGCCATGCGCGCCAACCGCTCTCGCGCGAAAAGCTCCTGGAACTGGCACGCGGACGTGAATACGAAGT
>JBJMVX010000326.1:0-56648 GCA_045810445.1 Massilia sp. | reverse complement strand
GGTGGCGGTGGTGGTGGTGGTGGTGGTGGTGGTGGTGGTGGTGGTGGTGGTGGTGGTGGTACGGTGACCCCGAAACCAAGTATTCCTTGCAGCTGATTTTTTCCCCAACTTCGGCATCTAAGCCCGACTTCGATCGCGCAGGGCTTGACTTTGCTTAACCTGTCAGATAATCTTGACACGTGAAAGATAAAAAATCCTCAATCGACGGCGATCAGTTGCTGGCCATGCTGGCAGCCTTGGCCAACCCCCATCGCTTGCGCATCGTGGCGTCGCTGGCCGAGGGCGGCCGCAATTACGTCAGCCAGATGGCGCGCGAGATCGGCATCAGCCGTCCGCTATTGCATCTGCACCTGCAAAAGCTGGAGGCGGCCGGTCTGGTCGTTAGCGAGCTCGAACTGGCCGAGGATGGCAAGGCCCGCAACTATTTCATGGCAGCTTCCTTCGAGCTGCCTCTCACACCTGCCGCGATTGCCGCGGCCGTGCAGTCATTGACCAATCAATCTGATTCCTAGGAGTTATCATGGCCGTTTCCACCTATTTCCTGACGCTGTGCCTGCCACTGCTGACTTTTCTGCTGATCTTCGGGATGCGTTACACCTCGGCAGTTCTCCAGGCCCGCGCCCGCTTCGGTCACGACGAGGCTTACCGCGCGCTGGCTGAAAAGGCTGTCGCGTCGCAGGCTGAGGCTGCCACCGCACTGGCGGCCATGAATACCAACCTGGCCGATCTCAAGGCCCGCCTCGCGACGGTCGAGAAAGTCCTCAAGGAAGTCGAATAAACCGGTAGCTTCTGCGCGCGTTGCCTGCGCGATGAACCCTTCGCGCAAAAAAAATGCGCACCCAAATTACTTCGGGTGCGCCAACAGGCTAGTCAGGAGAGGGGTGCGAGGATATCGCACCCTTTTACTATCCGAGGCCTATTTTACTGAGGCTGCTGGCCGCAAGTCTCTCCAATTGTTTCAAAGTTGAAAATACTTGCGGTAATGTCCAGGCGGCTTAACCCGTGTTGCGCAGCCCGGCCGCAACGCCGTTAATGGACAGGTGAATGCCACGATGCACCCGTTCGTCCAACTGGCTCGGGTCGCCCGCTGCCGCGCGGTGACGGTGGATCAGTTCAACCTGCAAGTGGTTCAGCGGGTCCAGGTAGGCAAAGCGGTTCTGGATCGAGCGCGCCAGCAGCGGATTGCCGGCCAGGCGTTCGTGCGCGCCAGTGATCGTTTCCAGGATCTGCAGTGCGGTGCCATGTTCGGCCGCGATGCGCTTGAAGATGCGTTCGCGCAGTTCGACGTCGGCCACCAGTTCGGCGTAGCGCGAGGCGATGGCCAGATCGGTCTTGGCCAGCACCATGTCCATGTTCGAGAGCAGCGTGGCGAAGAAGGGCCATTCCTTGTACATCGCTTGCAGCGTGGCGACCTTGGTCTCGCGCTCGCCTTCGTCCAGCCATTGTGCAATCGCCGCGCCAAATCCATACCAGCCCGGCAGCAGCAGACGGCACTGGCCCCACGAGAAGCCCCAGGGAATTGCGCGCAGGTCTTCAATGCGCTTGGTCGATTTGCGTGAGGCCGGGCGCGAACCGAGATTGAGTTCGGCGATTTCCGCAATCGGGGTGGCGGCAAAAAAGTAGTCGGTAAAGCCCGGGGTCTCGTAGACCAGGTTGCGGTAAGCCTTGTAGGCGCGCTCGGAGAGGTCCGCCATCAAGGCTTCAAAGCCGGCCAGGCGGGTGGCCTTTTCGCCTTCGACCGCGTGTGGGGTGAGCGAGGCTTCCAGTGTGGCTGCCACCAGCAGCTCCAGATTGCGCCGGCCAATGTCGGCATTGGAGAATTTGGAGGCGATGATTTCGCCCTGTTCGGTCAGGCGAATCTGGCCATTGACGGTGCCTGGTGGCTGCGCCAGGATCGCTTCGTAGCTCGGTCCTCCGCCACGTCCCACGGTGCCGCCACGGCCATGGAACAGGCGAATTTTGACCCCGGCCCGTTCGAACACTTTCACCAGGTGGATTTCGGCCTTGTACAACTCCCAGTTCGAGGTCAGAAAACCGCCATCCTTGTTCGAGTCCGAATAACCGAGCATCACTTCCTGCAGTTGCCCCTGTTTGGCGATGAGGGCTTTGACCAGCGGGATCGCCATCCACGCATCCATGATGCCGGCAGCGCGCTGCAGGTCGGGGATGGTTTCAAACAGCGGGATCACCATCGCATCGAGTTCCTGCTCGCGCGGGCGCAGCAGGCCGGTTTCCTTTTGCAGCAGCAGTACTTCCAGCAGGTCGGACACTTCCTCTGTGTGCGAAATGATGTAGTTGCGGATGGCGCGCGCGCCGTAGCGCTGGCGAATGTCCTTGGCCGCGCGCAGGATGGACAGTTCCGAGTCGGCTTCTTCGCTATAGGTGGAGTAGGGCGAATAGAGCAGGCGTGGCTGCGCCAGTTCGGCCAGCAGCAGCGCCACTTTCTGGTCTTCGCTCAAGCTTCCATAGGCCGCTTCGACGCCGGCGCTGGCAAACAGTTCGGCCAGCACGCGCTCGTGCACGTCCGAGGTCTGGCGCATGTCGAGCGAGGCCAGATGAAAGCCGAAGATGCCGGCGGCGCGCTGCAGCGTGGCCAAGCGCGGCTTGATCAGCAGTGTGCCGTGGTTGGCGCGCAGGGAGTCGGCCAGCACGGCCAGGTCGTCCTTGAATTCGCAGGAATTGGCATACGGCGCGGCGGCACCGACTTCCTTGCGCAGGATGTTGGTGGCGCCCAAAGCACGCGCCGTGGCGGCCAGCCGTGCATACATGCCAATCAGGGCACGCCGGTATGGCTCGTCGCTGCGGTGCGGCGAGTGGTCGGGCGAGGCTTCGGCCAGTGCCGCCAGTTCGGCGCTGGCGCCAACCATCAGCGTGGAGATCGACAGCTCGGCGCCCAGGGCGTGGACTTCATCGAGGTAGAAGTCGAGGATGGTGGTGGCCTGGCGTACCAGCGCGTGCTGCATGGTACCGGCGTTGACATTCGGGTTGCCATCGCGGTCGCCGCCAATCCAGCTCCCCATCTGCACGTAGGACGCTGCGCCAAGGGACGAGGGTTCGCCCGGGTAGTGGGCACCGATTTCTTCTTCGATGTCGTCGTACAGGCCTGGCAGTTCGCGCAGGAAGGTGATGCGGTAGTAGGACAGGGCGTTGTCGATTTCGTCGGCCACCGTCAGCTTGGAGTAGCGCAGCATGCGCGTTTGCCATAGGGTCGCAATGCGCGCCTGCAGCAGGGCAGTGTTGGCCAGGCGCTCCTTGGGCGTGAGGGGCAGGTCGCGTTCGGCCAGCAGGCGCGCGATGTCATGCTCGGCGTCGAGGATGGACTTGCGCTGCACTTCGGTCGGGTGGGCGGTCAGCACTGGCGCGATCAGGGCGTCGTGGAAGAAGGTGCGCACGGTGTCGCCTGCCACGCCAGCCTGTTTCAGCTTCGAGAGCGCGAAACTGACGCTGCCTTGCTGCGGCGTTGAGCCGGCCAGCAGGTGGGCGCGGCGGCGCCGGATGTGGTGCTGGTCTTCGGCGATGTTGGCCAGGTGCGAAAAATACGAAAAGGCGCGCACCACCGAAATGGTCTGGTTGCGCGTGAGCTTTTGCAGCAGGGTGTCGAGTTCCTGGCCAGCCTGGGCATCGGCCTCGCGCCGGAAGCGCACCGCTGTCTGGCGGATGGTTTCGACGATGGTGAAGACGTCTTCACCTTCCTGGTCGCGCAGCACGTCGCCCAACAGGCGGCCGAGCAGGCGGATGTCTTCTTTGAGCGGTGCGTCCTTGTCGAGGACGGGAGTGTCTGTAGCAGCAGCGAGGTTTACCATGTTGTACCAGAGTGAATTGTTGGTGCAAAGGCTTATGGCCAGGTTCTGCAAAGGGGCGCATGATAAAATTTGTGATCTTATGCAAGCACCGATAACTGAGGTCAATCCGGTTACGGTTTAACGACAGTGAAAGAATCCGTTTTGAAAGCAACTGAACTGCAGCCGCCCTCCAAGCTTGTCATCGCATCCCGTGAAAGCCGTCTTGCCATGTGGCAGGCCGAGCACGTGCGCGCGCAATTGGCACTATTATATCCGCAGTGCAGCATTGAGATTCTGGGCATGACAACCCGGGGCGACCAGATCCTCGATCGTGCCTTGTCCAAGGTAGGCGGCAAGGGCCTCTTCGTCAAGGAGCTGGAAGTGGCGATGGAGGAAGGCAAGGCCGATCTGGCCGTCCATTCCCTCAAGGACGTGCCGATGGACCTGCCGGACGGCTTCGCGCTGGCCGCCGTGCTCGAGCGCGAAGACCCGCGTGACGCCTTCGTGAGCAATGACTACGCCAGCCTGGCCGATCTGCCGCCAGGCGCTGTGGTGGGTACCAGCAGCTTGCGCCGTCAGGCCCTGATCGCGGTGCGTTTCCCGCACCTGGTCATCAAGCCGCTGCGTGGCAACCTGGACACCCGCCTGGGCAAGCTCGATCGGGGCGACTACGCCGCCATTATCCTGGCCGCCGCCGGCCTCAAACGCCTGGGCCTGGCGCAACGCATCCGCGCGTTGCTGGAACCCGAACACAGCCTGCCCGCCGCCGGCCAGGGCGCCATGGCCATTGAAATCCTGGACCAACGCCAGGACGGCCTCGACTTGCGCGCCATTCTCGCGCCGCTCAATCACACGGCGACAGCCCAGGCGGTCGCTGCCGAGCGCAAGGTGTCGAAAATCTTTGGCGGCAGTTGCCAGATTCCGCTGGCGGCCTTTGCCACGGTCAGCGATGGCGCCATGCACTTGCGCGCCATGGTGGCCACGCCGGACGGCCAGCGCATGGCCAGCGCCGAGGCCAGCGGCCCGGCCGACCAGCCGGAGCTGCTGGGTGAACAGGTCTCCAGCCTGCTGGCCGCCCAGGATGCGACCGCGATTCTGGCCGTATGCAAGGCGCAGGCTGACGCTGCGGATGCCTGACGCCGTCGTCATCACGCGCCCGCGCGCCCAGGCCGAGCCGCTTGCGCTCCAGGTGCGTGCCCTGGGACGCGCGGTGGAACTTCTGCCGCTGCTGGAAATCTATCCTTTGCCGGATCAATCCGCACTGGCGGCCACGCTGGCCAGTCTGGATCGGTACGCCATGGTCGCTTTCGTGTCGCCCAATGCCATCGATGCTGCCTTTGCCCACGTAGCCGCCTGGCCGCCCGGGGTCGCGCTGGCCGTGCTGGGCGAGGGCAGCCGCGCCGCACTGGCACGGCATGGCCTTGATGCGGGCAATGCCACCATCATCAGCCCCAAGGACCCGAGCCGCAGTGACTCGGACAATCTGTTGCAGACGCTCGATTTGGCCACGCTGGCCGGCAAAGACGTGCTGATTGTGCGTGGCGACAGCGGGCGTGAGCTGCTGGCCGACGGCTTGCGCGCGGCCGGCGCGCGCGTGAGCACCGTGGCGGCCTACCGGCGCAGCGTGCCGCAGCTGGACGCGGCCTTGCGCACTCGCCTGCAAGACTTGCTGGCAGGCGAACATGACTGGGTCATCACCAGTTCCGAAGCCCTGCGCGGGCTGCTGGCGCTGGTGCAAGCGCTGGGTTCGCCGGACCTTGTAGCAAAAATGCAACAACAACATGTGATTGTGCCGCATGCCCGAATAGCCGAAACGGCCAAAACCTTGGGTCTGACCCGACTGACACTATGCGGATCAGGCGACGCAGGCGTGCTTGCCGCGTTACAATGACGACCATGAACGAATTGCCTACTTTTCCCGAACCAAACGCAGCGCCCGCTGCTGCTCCCGCCGCCGCGATTCCTGCCGCGCCTGCCGCTCCCACCGCTCCGCCGCCACCACCGCCCGCAGCTCCGGCAGGGGAGACCATCGGCCAGGTGTTTCAGCGCCCATTGACGGTGGCCATGATCGTGCTCGCACTGCTGTTGGCTGCGCACGCCTGGTCGACTCGCAACAACTTCCAGAAGCTGCGCATGGAAGTGGCCAAGAGCCTGCAAAAGGATGAACTGGTCAACGCCGATACCGCGGCCACCGTGCGTTCGGTACAGGACCTGGCAAAGGATTTGCAGAGCAAGGTCGCGCTGCTGGAAAATCGTCAGATCGAAGCGCAAAGCCAGCAACTGGCGCTCGAACAGCTGTACCAGGATTTGTCGAAGAACCGCGACGAATGGGCCCTGGCCGAAATCGAACAGGTGCTCTCGACCGCCAGCCAGCAGCTGCAATTGGCCGGCAATGTGCAAGGCGCGCTGATCGCGCTGCAAAACGCCGACCGGTCGCTCTCGCGCTCGGACAAGCCGCAATTCATCACCATCCGCCGTGCCATCGCCAAGGACACTGAAAAACTCAAGGCGCTGCCGTCGCTGGACTTAGTTGGCGTGGCCCTGCGCATCGATAACGTGATCGCCCAGGTGGATACCTTGCCCATGCTGTCCGATGCCAAACCAACGCCGGCCGCGCCACCGGTGCGCGCCAAGCGCATGGACGTGAAGGCCAAGCCGGGCGCCGCCCCCGTGCCGGCCGCCCCAGCGGTACCGGACAGCATGCTCGGTCGCGCACAGGCGACATGGTCGGCCTGGTCGACCGAAATGTGGACCGACATGCGCCAATTGATCCGTGTGCGTGACGTGAGCACGCCGGACGCCTTGATGGTCTCGCCCGAACAGGCTTACTTCCTGCGCGAGAACCTCAAACTGCGCCTGCTCAATGCCCGCCTGGCGCTCATGGCCCGCAATGAAGCGGCCTTCCGCAACGACATGGTGGCGGCCCTGGAGGCGCTTAATAAATACTTCGACGTGCGCGCAGCGAGCACCTTGAGCGCCCAGGCGCTGCTGCGCCAGGTCCAGGCCAACAACGTGGCCATCGACATGCCGTCGCTGGCCGAAAGCCTGAACGCCGTGCGCAACTACAAGGCCAAGCCGTAATATGCGCCTCCTACTCTGGTTAGTGGCCCTGATGGCCCTGGCGATCGGCATCGCCGTGTCGGCCGAATACAATCCCGCCAACGTGGTGCTGTTCTATCCACCGCACCGGGTCGACATGTCGCTCAATCTGTTCCTGGTGTTGTTGGCGGTCCTGTTTGCGTTCCTGTATGGCGTCCTGGCCGCGCTGCGCGCAACAGTCGCCATGCCGGGCAAAGTGGCGGCCTACCGTCAGCGCAAGCGCGAACGCGATGGCAACAAGGGTCTGCGCGATGCGCTCAAGGCCCTGTTCGAAGGGCGATTCGGGCATGCTGAAAAAGCCGCCATCCGGGCGGCGGAACTGCCGGAAAATGCCGGCCTGGCCGCGCTGATTGGCGCGCGCGCCGCGCATCGCATGCGGCAAGCGAGCCGGCGTGACAACTGGCTCGCTGGCGTGGTCAATGACAATAGCCTCAAGACTGCGCGCCTGATGACGATCACCGAACTGCTGGTGGACGATCACCGGCCGGAAGCGGCGCTCGACGCCGTGGCCGAACTGACCGCTAGCGGCCAGCGCCACATCCATGCACTGCAATGGTCGCTCAAGGCGCACCAGCAAGCAAAGAACTGGCCCGAAGTGCTGCGCCTGGTGCGCTCGCTCGACAAGCACAAGGCGCTCCATCCTGCGCTGTCGGCACGCTTGCGTGAGCTGGCTTACGAAGCGCTGCTCTCGGACAGCTCGCACGATGCCGAATCGATCCAGCGGGTCTGGTCCACGGTGCCATCGGCCGACCGTATCAAGCCGTATATCGCCGCCCGCGCGGCCGCTGCGCTGAATGCGCGCGGCCTGCACGATGAGGCGCGCGCCACTGCTGAAGAATCACTGGCGGTGGAGTGGGACGACCGCGTCATGCGCGCCTACCGCGACGCAGCGGCCAGCGCCGGTTCACCATCGCTGCTGGCCCAGATCGAGCATTGCGAAACCTGGCTCAAACAGCGGCCCACCGATCCCGAGCTGGCGCTCACGCTTGGCTCGCTGTGCCTGAAGCAGAAATTGTGGGGCAAGGCCCAGCGCTACCTGGAGCAGGCGCTGTCCGATGCGAGCGAAGCGCGCATGGTGCGCGAGGCCCACCTGAAGCTGGCGCAAATGCACGAAGCGCTCGGCCAGACCGAAGAAGCGAACGCGCATTTCCGGCAGTGCGCCCTGGCCAGCATCCTGTGACCATGGTGCGCCCGTGTTGCGGCGCACCAATCCCCCGCCAAAATCCTTTATAATCACGCAATTCCCCTTTTCGCAATCAAGGAAACCCCATGAGTTTGAATAAAGTCTCTTCCGGCCGCGACGTGCCGAACGATTTCAATGTGATCATTGAAATCCCGATGAATGCCGATCCGATCAAGTACGAAGTAGACAAGGAATCGGGCGCGATTTTCGTCGACCGTTTCATGGGTACCGCGATGCACTACCCATGCAACTACGGCTACGTGCCGAACACCGTGTCCGATGATGGCGACCCGTGCGACGTGCTGGTCATCACCCCGTTCCCGCTGATCCCTGGCGTCGTGGTGCGCTGCCGCGCCATTGGCGTGTTGAAGATGACCGATGAAGCGGGCGGCGACGCCAAGATCCTGGCGGTCCCGGTCGACAAGATCCTGCCGATCTACAAGCATTGGCAAAAGCCGGAAGACATGAACGACCTGCGTCTGCAGCAGATCCAGCACTTCTTTGAGCACTACAAGGATCTGGAGCCGGGCAAATGGGTCAAGATCGAGGGCTGGTTCGGTCCGGAAGACGCGAAACAGGAAATCCTCAATGGCGTGGCGGCTTTCAAGAAGGCTGAAGGCCTGTAAGTCACCGCTGTCAAAGGAAAAGCCGGCCGCTTGCGCGTGCCGGCTTTTTTTTGCGCGTCGCAGAACTGAAGTAAAAGGCTAGTCCCCCGACCTCACTGAAAGGGCTAGTTCCCCAACCTCACTGAAAAGGCTAGTCCCCCAACCCCACTGAAAAGGCTAGTCCCCCAACCCCACTGAAAGGCTAGTCCCCCAACCCCACTGTCCTTGCGAAAGCGAGGACCCATACCGAGCTCACGCAGAGAGCAAAAACTTCGCTGTGTTGGCGCAGAATGGGGTCCACGCATGCGTGGACGCAACGACCGCTTGTAGTCGTCCTCGCTTTCGCAAGGACAGTGTATCGGAGGCGCGGGGCAGAAGTGAATGCGACTACCAACCAATATCCTGCAACAGCGTATAGGTCAGATCGCGCTTGGGTTTCACTTCGTGTGCCAAATCCTGGTTAATGGCCGGTTCCATCAGCTGATTCTGGCGCGCGTCCACCGTAAAGTGTGAAACCGACGATCCCGGCTCGTCCTCCACGGGACTATACATGCGGATCCGCTTGCCAAGATCCGTGCCCGCCAGGTGAGCCGGGTCGACACCCAGGCTGGCCACCACGCCAGACTTATTGCGGCTGTGATGAAGCAGGGCCGACTTGAGCCGCTTGCCATCATCAAAGCTGATACGCAGCGCAGGGATGTGGATGGTGGCATCCGTCCCACCCAGGGGCGTGACCGGCCCCGGTGCATTGTCGACCACCACCATCCCCTTGGCGCCAGCATCCTGCAATATGTGCGCCTTGACCGTGAACGAGCAGGTGCCACGGTCGACCAGCGCGATATTGCCATGCACGGCCCTTGCGTTTTTCGCGCTCAGGGCCTCGCAGGCCAAGCCGCTGCCATCGGCCTGGTCGACGACCGGCATTAACTGGCCGCTGACGGCATGCGTTCCCAGTTCAGGACCAAACGACGCATCACCGACTTCGTAATCGCCATGGGCGGCGCCGGCCTTGCGACCGCTGATGGCCAGGTTGGGGCGTGGGCGCAGTACTTGGCCTACAGCCGCCGTGACCAAGGGTCCATTCCAGGCCAGGTAAGGTCCACTGATGGCCGAGAGGCGCCGCTCGTCATTGCTCATGCTGACCCAGGGGCGATCAGTGCGGCTGTCGATCAGGTAGAAGTCCCACACCGATGGCTGGTCTTCATACTGGGCCCCGGTGGCTTCGTCGGTGAAGCTTTGAAAGCCAAGTCCATGCGCAATCTCGTGCAGCAGCACCGATACCAGGTCGATCTGTTCGCCATGCTGGTTATCGGTACCCAGATAGAAGGGCGAGCCAGGCAGACAGTCTGGCGCCAGTCCAAGACGAGAATTGAAGCGCGCGCGGATATGCGGCGCACCGTCGGTTGCCATGTCGGTGCCAGCAAGCTTGCTGGCCAGTGCGCTCGGATACCAGGCTTTTTTAGGCGCGTTGGCAAAATCGGAAAAAATCTCGGAGGCGCCCGCCGCGCCCAGCACCGCGCTGTTGGCGTCGCACGGCAGTTCTTCAAAGCTCGCAGCAATCCGGATCGGTACGGCGCTGGTGATGGTGCTGCCCCACAGGTCGGCCGCGAACTGGAAGGCGATCAGGCGCTGCTCGCCCAGTGTGCGGCCATTGTTGCCGCCCACTGGCTGCACCGGGGTCGGATCATTGAAGCCGACATTGATGTCATTGACGTTGATGACCGTGATGGTGGTGGCAGCCATGGCACTATGCTGCGCAGCCGCCAACAGCAGTGCAAAGGCGACATGGGATAGCTTAGCGTTCATGGCTAGTCTCCTGCTGTCCAAGGGCCTTGGTCGCTGCGGCCTCGCCACTGACGCAGTGGCCGGTGAGCTTGCCGTCCGCCGAACGGCTGATGACCGCGTAGACCAGTGCCCTTTCGCCCAGGTCGATGCGGCGAGTCCCGTCCGGACGCACGGTGGACTTGACGGGTGCGACATTGGTCAGCAGCGGCTGGACCTTCTTGCTGCGCAGGGCGCGCACTTCGGCAGCGGTGGGCGGGCGCAGTTTGCCGGTTTGGGCGTCGCGCACCACGGTCATGCCATCTTCGACCGGTTCGGCGGCGAGGGTCATGCCGCTGGCGGTCAGCGCGCAGCAGCAAATGAGAACGTTGATTTTCATGTAGCACTCTCCAGGAAGAAGGTCGTTGGACTGCGCACACAGGCCGGGGCGGCTGGGCAGTTCCTGCGGGCGTATCTTCGTGGGAGTGCCGTCGCGCCGGCGTGCGGCGAGGCTGGTTACGATCTCATCATAGGAGCCGGTACATCCTCAACATTGATCTGGATTCAATGGCGCGACCTGGACCTTAGTTCTTGCTGGCGACTGGCAACTTCAGTGTGCGCAATTTGCCAACGATGCCTGCCGGGAAAAAATAAATCGACAGGACAAACAGGACGCCTAGCCAGAGCATCCAGCGATCCGGATGCAGGGCCTGGGCCAGCATCGGAACGCCTTCAAGCGCGCTGGCGCCTTGGGCCATGAGCGACTTGAGATAATTTTGCGCGAGGATGAAGAGGGTGGCGCCAACGACTGCGCCATACATGGTGCCCATGCCGCCGATGACGACGATCAGGAGAATGTCGGTCATGACTTCAAAGCCGAGCATGGTCTTCGGTCCCACGTAACGCAGCCAGAGCGCCATCAGGGCGCCCGCCAGCGCGGCGACCAGGGCAGCGATGCAGTTGGCCCAGATCCGGTATAGCACCGTGCGATAGCCCAGGGCTTCCGCGCGAAATTCGTTTTCGCGGATTGCCTGCAGCACGCGTCCGAAGGGCGAATTAACCACCCGCAGCAGGAACAGGAACAGCAGCAGGCAGCCGGTAAAGACGATGTAGTAGGTGATGACCTTGCCATCGAGCGTACGTCCAAACAGGTCCGCCTCCATCAGCTTGAAACCGGGCGAGAGCAGCTCGGGCACGCTGAAGGTTTTGCCATCTTCGCCACCGGTGAAGTCGGACAGCTGTGAGGCCAGCACGGCAAATGAAGACGCCACCGCCAGTGTGATCATGGCGTAGAAGATGGCGCGCACGCGCAGCGCGAACAGCCCCACCACCAGGGCCAGGACCAGGGCCAGGGCCAGCGCGGCGAGCAGGCCGCCGGTAATGGCCAGCCAGGTCGCTTGTTCGACGCTGGACAGAGCGAGCCCGACGCCATATGCGCCTATGCCGAAGAACATGGTGTGGGCAAACGAGACGATGCCCGTGTAGCCGAGCAGCAGATCGTAGGACGCAACGAGCACGATGTAGACGCAGATGGTGGCAGCGGTGTTGAGTGGCCGCGCGCCGCTGGTGATGAATGGGGCCAGCGCCAGGCCAAGGAAAATGAGCGCCAGCGTAAAGGCCAGGCTGCGGCTGCGCGGCAGATCGCCGGAGAGGATGCGATTGAACATGGTGAAGTCCTTAACGACGCGACGTGGCGTACATGCCGGCGGGGCGCCACAGCAGGATGGCGATCATGAGCACAATGTTCGACACCAATGCAAATTTGGGCGCCAGGAAGCCGGCATAGTTGGCGACCAGGGCCATGAGGAGGGCGCCAATGAAGCAGCCGCCCACCGACCCAAGGCCGCCGATGATGATGACGATGAAGACCATGACCATGATGTCGCTGCCCATCGCGGCGCTGAGGGTTTCCTTGTACAGGCCCCACATCACGCCACCCAGGCCGGCGAGCGCCGACCCTGCTGCGAACACGGCTACGAACAGGCGGCGGATGCGATAGCCGAGCGCTTCGACCATTTCGCGGTTTTCCACGCCAGCCCGGATCAAGAGGCCAATCTTGGAGCGATTGAGAACCAGGAACATGGTGACGAACACCAGCAATCCCACCACCACCGCCACCAAGCGGTATTTTTCGATGGCGGCGTCGCCCAGCACGATGGCACCACGCAGGGCGGTGGGCAGCGGCAGTGCAATCTGGTCGGCGCCCCAGATCACGTTGATCAACTGTTCAGCCACGATCATGCCGCCCATGGTGATCAGGATCTGCTTGAGGTGCTGGCCATAGACGGGCGCGATGATGATGCGCTCGAAGGCCCAGCCCAGGAGCGCCGTGACCACCATCGCAACCACAATGGCCAGGCCCAGGACGCCCAGATTGAGCAGGAGCGAATCGACTTCCAGCCAGCCACGCATGGGAATGAGCACCATGGTCGCTGCGTATGCGCCCACCGAGACGAAGGCGCCATGGCCGAAATTGAGTACGTCCAACAGGCCAAACACCAGGGTCAGGCCGCTTGCCATGATGAAGATCATCATACCCATGGCCAGACCGGCAATGGTTAGCGTGATCCAGGTCGGGAAACTGCCAACCAGTGGCAGCATTGCCAGCATCAGCACGGGAATGAGCAAGAGCGGTGCGATGTCGCGCGGCGCCGCGGGCAGGGCAGTGTCGGGCGCCTGCACGGCGGCCGGCATGGGAGGCGTTTGCAGGTTCATCGAGTTCCTCCTATTGATGGGCGGCGAGCGAGAGCCCGAGCAGGCGCTGTTGCAGGTCTTCGTCGTCAACCAGGTCGCGCATGGCGCCGGCGTGCACGATACGTCCGTCGTCCATGACGGAGACGGTGTCGCCGAGCGATTTGACGAAGCTGAAGTTTTGCTCGACCAGCAAAATGGTGGTGTCGGTTTCCTTCAGTTCGCGAAAGGCCGCGATCAGGCTCTGGATGATGGCTGGCGCCAGGCCCTTGGTCGGCTCGTCGATTAAAATCAGTTTGCGTGGTTCGACGATGGCGCGTGCAATGGCCACCATCTGCTTCTGGCCACCGGACAGGTTACCGGCCGGGTAGTGCCAGAATTTTTTCAGCGCCGGGAAAAAGCCGAAGATCCATTCCACCCGCGCCTCGTCCAGCGCGCCGCTGCGTGCGGCCAGGAAGAGATTCTCGCGCACGGTCAGGTCGGAAAACACGGCCATCGACTCGGGCACATACGCGATGCCCGACTGCGCGATCGCCGGCGTGGCCATTGCAGAAATGTCGCGCCCATCAAAGCGCACCGTGCCCGCGCTGGCCTGCCACAGGCCCATGATGGTGCGCAGCGTGGTGGTCTTGCCGGCGCCATTGCGGCCCAGTAGGACCGAAAGGCCGCCGCGCGGGACCACCAGGTCCACGCCTTGCAGGATGTGGTATTCGCCGATGTGGGTGTGGACACCGGATAGCTGGAGCAGTGGTTCAGACATGTTCAGGTGTTCCAAGATAGGCTTGCTGGACGATGGCCGAGGCCATCACCTCGGCCGGATTGCCGTCAGCGACCAGGCTGCCGTTGTGCAGCACGATGATGCGGTCGGCCAGCGCGCGCACCACGTCCATTTTGTGTTCGACCAGGAGTATGGTCTTGTTACTGTCGGCCTTGACCTGGTGGATCAGGTCCAACACTACCGGCACTTCATCGACGCTCATGCCGGCGGTAGGTTCATCGAACATCATCACAGCCGGCTCCAGTGCCAGCAGGATGGCCACTTCCAGCTTGCGCTTGTCGCCATGCGAGAGCGAGGCCACACGCGTCTCGCGCCGGTCCGCCAGGGCCACCCGTTCGAGATAGTGCAGCGCGCGTTCAAGCAGTGCGGTGTGGCTGAACCAGATGGAGAACATATTCATGCCGATGCCGGCGCGGCTTTGCACGGCCAGGCGCACGTTTTCCATGACCGTCAGGTGGGGAAACAGATTGGTGAGCTGGAAGGCGCGGCCTATGCCCAGGCGCGTGCGCTTGGCG
Source organism: Massilia sp. (assembly GCA_045810445.1). Taxonomy (GTDB): domain Bacteria; phylum Pseudomonadota; class Gammaproteobacteria; order Burkholderiales; family Burkholderiaceae_D; genus Telluria_A. The sequence goes on along the minus strand of JBJMVX010000326.1, from coordinate 42,234 downwards.
GCGCCGTGGCGCGTAATGTCGGCGCCATCGAGGAAGACCTTGCCGGAGGTGGCCGGCAATTGGCCAGACATCAGGTTGAAGTAGGTGGTCTTGCCGGCGCCATTGGGGCCAACGATGACGGTCAAGGTACCCGGATAAAAATCGGCACTGACCTGGTTGACTGCGACGTGGCCGCCGAAGCGGATGCTCAAGTCGCGAGTCGACAGGGAAGGGTGGCTCATTGCGTGTGTGTTTCCCGCGTCAGCGCTTGTTCTTGATCGGAACCGGCAATTCGCTGGCCGGAATTTCGCGCACCAGTTCCAGCAAATCCCATTCATCCTTCTGCTGCTTCTTGATGCGGAAGTGGTACATGGGCTGCATGGCCTGGTGGTCTTCCTTGCGGAAGTTCATCGTGCCCTTCGGGGTCTCGAACTCCATGCCTTCCATGGTGGCGATCAGCTTGTCGGAATCGGTCGACGGGGCCTTGCTCAGCGCTGTATAGACCGCGCTGGCCGCAGCGAAACCACCAGCAGTAAACATGTCGGGCGGCGCCTTGAAACGTTTGGTGTGCTCGGCCACCAGCCAGTCATTCATCTTATTTTTCGGGAAGGCGTAGTAGTAATAGATGGTGCCTTCGGTGCCGGCATAGCTCTTCCAGGTTTTCATCACGGGCAGGATGTTGCCGCCCGGGGCCAGCGCGATACCGTAGCGTTCCGGCTTCATGTCGGCCAGCTTGTTCATGGGGTTGGGCCCGGCCCAGACGATGCCCAGGACGCGCGGCTGCGGCTTGTCCTTGAGCGCGTCGAAAATGCGCTGCGCCGCTGCGGTAAAGTCGGTGGTATTCGCGGCTGCATATTCTTCGTGCACGACCTTGGCCTTGCTGCCGGTAGCTGCCAGCGCCTCCTTGCCGGCCTTGACGGCGTCCTTGCCGAACGCGTAGTCCTGGGCCAGGAAGGCGACGCTGCCGGACTTCAGGGTCGATGCAGCGGCCAGGCCATCCTGCATCGAATTGCGCGCGGTGCGGAAAATATAGCGGTTCCATTTGTCGCCCGTGATGGCGTCGGCCACGGCCGGCTCCACCACCAGCACTTTTTTATATTCCAGCGCCACCGGCAGCATGGCGAGGGCGGAGCCGGACGACGTGGTGCCAACCGCCAGGTCCACCTTGTCGTCGCCGTAGGCCTCGGCCAGCATCGCGCGGCCCAGGTCAGGTTTGCTCTGGTCGTCCTTGACGATCACTTTCAGCTTGCGGCCATTGATCTCCATCTTGCCGCCGGTGAGGTACTCGAGTCCCATCATGAAGCCGGTCTCGGTTTCCTTGGCATAGGCTTCCAGCGCGCCGGTTTTGCCGGCGATGAGGGCGACCTTCAGATCCTGGGCGGCCATTGCCGGCGTGGTGCCGAGGGCGGCCAGAATGGCGGCGGCGATGATAGTCTTGTGGTGCATGCTGTCTCCTTGAATGCTTTTATCTAATCTACCTGCGACAGAAACTCTTCGATGGCCGAACGGGCTGGCGGCTCGGTCAACATGGGCGCGTGGCCAACGCCGGGCACCAGCGCATACTGCATGCCTGGTGCCGCACGTCGCATATAGTGGGCCTGCTCGTCCTCGACCAGGTCGGACAGGGCGCCCCGTACCAGCAGCACCGGACGATTGCGCGCCAGTCTGCGAAAAGCGACCCGTCCCATCCAGGACGTGGGTTTGAGCTTGCCCGCCTGTAGCGGCATGGCGATATGGGGATCGTACCTCAGGACCAGCTGGCCCTGTTCATTTTCGGTAAAGGCGCGCCGGGCCCATTTGCTCCACTCGGCCAGGTCGTTGGCGGGGAAGGCTTGCTGGTTGATGGTCATGATGTAGTCGGTCGCCTGTTCCCACGACGTCAATACGCAGGCCTTGCCCGCATAGCCGGCAATGCGCGCCAGACCTTTTTCGGAGAGCATGGGCCCGACGTCGTTGAGCACTGCCGCAGCGATCAGACCAAGACGGCGCAGCGCCAGCGTCATGGTGATGATGCCGCCCATGGAGGTGCCCACGAACACCGCGCGCTCGATGCCCAGGTCTTCGGCCAGCTTGATCACGTCCCCCGCGTACACCATGGGGTTGTACTTGGCTGGATTGGGATCGCTGTCCGAGCGCCCGCGCCCACGCACGTCGACCGCGATGACGCGTCGCCCCAGGCTGGCAATCCAGGGCGCCAGTTCGTCAAAGTCCGACGAATTGCGCGTCAACCCATGAATGCAGATGACGGGCAGGCGCGCCGGCCCGCTGTGCGCCGCATAATCCCGCGCGTACAGCGTCAAACCGTCGATGCTGGTGTAACTGAGGTCGGAATGCGTGGACACGGCATCATCCTGTTGAAAAAGAGTGCAGCTCACCGCGGCTGGCGCCAAGGCCAGCCGGGTGCTACTGCGGGAGCGATCGGGAAGGCCCCGATCAGAAGCGGTATTCGAGCGTGGCCGAAACCGTACGTGGATTGCCGTAGAACGCGGTCAAGGTGCCTTCATAGCCCAGCGTCGGGAACAGGTAGCCGCCGGTCTTGTAATGCTCGTTGCCCAGGTTCTTGCCGTGCAGGCCGGCGCGGATCTTGTTGTTTGCGCTGGTCCAGAAGACGTCCACGTCATACAGGGTGTAGGCCGACTGGTCGAGCAGGGACGCTGTCTCGAACTGGCGGATGTCGTCCTTGTAGGAGGCGGCAGCGCTCAGGGTCAGTTTGCCGGCGCGGCCCATGATGGGCATGCCGAAGTCGTAGCTGGCGCGCAGATTGGCCGAATTTTTTGGCGTGTTCTGGAAGTAGCGCTGGCTGGCCACGTTGACCAGGGTTGGCACGCCGGCGACCACCTGCGAGACGTAGAATTCGGTGTACTTCGCGTTCAGGTGGCTGTACATGCCGGACAACTGGAAATTGTCCGTCACGCGTGCGCTCGCCTCCAGTTCCAGGCCCTGGATCTTGGCCTTGCCGGCGTTGGTGACCAGGCCCGCAAAGCTGTCATCAATGCCGTCGCCATTGGAGTCGATGGCAACCGAACCTGGAATTTGCACGTCCTTGTATTTGCTGTCGAAGATGGCGATGTTGGTGAGGATGCGGCCACCGTTGTAGGCCGATTTCAGGCCCAGTTCCAGCGTGTCGATGGTTTCAGGGCGGTAGCCGGCCTTGGCCGTGGCCAGGCTGATCTTGGTGCCCGTGAAATTCATGCGCGGATCGAAGCCGCCACCTTTAAAACCGCGCGCCCAACTGGCGTAGATGTTCTGTGCGTCTGAAGCCTTGTAGGCCAGGCCGACTTTCGGCGTGAACTTCTTGTCTTCACGCTGCAGTTCGCCATGGGTGAAATCAGTCTGGGCCGGGCCAAATGGTACGGCTGCCGGATTGCCCAGCGCTGGCGAGCCGCCCAGGCCCAGGTAATTCTGGCGCAGGATGGCAGCTTCGCGCTTGTCGACCGTGTAGCGACCGCCCAGCGACAGGCTCAGGGCATCGGTGAATTTGTAATTGCCGTCGGCGAAAATGGCCCAGGCCTTGGTATCGATGTCGCCCTTGGTGAAGGTCGAGGTCGGGAACGGACCGCTAGGCAGCGGGGTGTTCAAGATGGTGTCGAAAATATTGAAGGCGTTGGCGTCAATGTAGTAAATGCCGGCCACGCCCTGGACCTTGTCGCCGGTGTAGGTGGCCTGGAACTCCTGGCTGAACTGCTTGTTCTTGTATAGCGCAGGCACGTGGAAGTCGGTGACGGCCAGTGCGTCGAAGTCGATAGGCGCATACGAGGTGTCGCGGCGCGAGGAGGTGATCGACTTGAGGCTCAAGGTGTCGCTCACCGTGTATTCAACCGTTGCGGCAAGGCCGTGTGCCTTCACCTGCTGGTCGTGCCCGAGTGCCTGGGTCAGATTGGCCTGGGTATCGTAGACATTATCGAGGATAGGCGCGCCGCTGGTGCGACCGACGATCAGGCGGTGGCCATTGCGCGGATGGGAATCATCCTGGGTCATGTCGCCGGCCAAGCGGATCGACAGCGAGGAGGTGGGGGTGATTTCGGCCGAGAGGCGACCGGCAGTGACGTCCTTGTCGTAGTTGGGCTGACCGTTAAAAAGGTTGTGACCGAAGCCGTCGCGCTTGAAGCGACCGAGCGAGCCGCCAATACGCACGGTGTCCGACAGCGGTGTGCTGGCAGTGATCACGCCTTCGCGCTGGCCGTAGTCTCCCAGCGTTGCGCGTACGCGCACGTCGGTGTTTGGGCCCAGGCGCCGGGTGACGTATTTGACGGCGCCGCCGATGGTGTTGCGGCCATACAGGGTGCCCTGTGGACCACGCAGCACCTCGATGCGCTCGATGTCGTAGATGTCGGCCACGGCGCCTTGCGGGCGGGCCAGGTACACGTCGTCCAGGTAGATGCCGACGCCCGCTTCAAAGCCGGCCAGGGGGTCTTGCTGTCCGACGCCGCGGATAAAGGCGGTAAGCGTGGAGTTGGTCGCACGCGAGGACTTCATGGTGGTGTTCGGCAGGGCCGAGGCCAGGGCGGTGATGTCGGGCACACCTTGTTTGGATAACTGGTCGGCGTTGAAAGCGGTGACGGAGACGGGGACATCCTGCAGCGTTTCTTCGCGCCGGCGCGCGGTGACCACCACCACGTCCATCTTGTCGCTGGTGGCGGCAGGCGCCGCATCAGCAGCGGTTTGGGCATGGGCCGCCCCCATCGTGCTGCCCATCAGGGTGAGGGCAGCGGCTATGGAACGGTTCAACAGTTTCATCTTGATGGTGGTCGGACGCATGGTGGGGGTCTCCTTCATTTTATTGTGTGGTATGCGGTCAAAAACGCATGGCATGCAGTGTGCCCTCATTCGTTTTGTCGCGAAAGCTAGCAACGCGCCCAACGACTGTGCATTAATGCACAAGGCGAACGCGGCCCATACTACAGCAGGGCGTACATACAAAATCACGCGCAAAGTTGACGTGCCTCAAGGTGTTGTTTTGGCGGTTTGCCACTACCTTGTGCAGTAGTGCACAATATATGCAGAACAAATAAAACATAGAGACGTGCAACATGCATAGCCTTCCAGAATGGACTGACCTGCGGTTTTTCCTTGAGCTGGCGCGCGCCGGTACCCTGTCCGGGGCTTCGCGTCGGCTTGAGGTCGAACACACCACCGTGGCTCGCCGCATCGACCGGCTGGAAGTCCAGCTCGGTACCACTTTGTTTGATCGCAGCCGGGAAGGTTATGAACTGACCGAGATGGGGCAGGCCCTGTTGCCGCATGCAGAGGCGATGGAAAGCGCGGCGCTAGCGGCCACCGAGCAATTGAGCGGGACCGAAGTGGCTGTCCATGGCGTGGTGCGCTTAGGTGTGCCTGAATTGTTTGCGGTGAAGGTGGTGGCACCACTGCTCGTTGGCCTGCTCAAATCAAACCCGGAATTGTCGGTGGACTTGCTGGTGCTGCCGCGCTTTGCCAATCTGGCCAACCGCGAAGCCGATCTGGGCGTGATGCTCGATCCGCCCACCACAGGGCGCTACATGATCACCAAGCTGGCCACCTTCCGCATGTATTTGTACGCGTCGCCCAGCTATCTGGCGCGGCATGCGCCGATACGCGCGCATGCGGACCTGGCCCAGCACGATTTTGTCGACTATGTGCAGGACCGCCTGGCCAGCCGCGAGCTGACCTATCTCGATGAACTGGGCTTCACGCCGCGCCGCCGTTTGTGCTGCACCGGGATGCCTGCGCAGATTGAAGCGGCTTCGCTGGGCATGGGGCTGATCATGGCGCCGCCGTATGCGGTGCCCGATGATGGACGCCTGGTGCCGGTGCTGGAGCAGTTCTTTGCCGAGCGTTCCTTCTGGCTGGCGGCGCCGACCGACCTTTATCGCTTGCAGCGGGTGAGGGCCGTGTGGAACATGCTGCGCGAGTACTCGGATGGACAGCCGGAGCTGTTTTTGCACAAGGGTGATCAGGGCGCCGTCACAAAACGTTCGGTGGCTTGAGTTGTTTTACTGTGCTTGCGAAAGCGAGCACCCATGCGGAGCATGCATACCATGGGTGCTCGCCTTCGCAATCACAGTGGTGGTCGGGTGCTGGTGATGTGCAGGAATTGTGCGGTAAGATTGCCGCTTGATTCTCGATTTTGAAGGCATCCCATGACTTTGCGCTTACCCCTCCGCCTGCTGGCCTTATTCCTGTTCGCTGCCAACGCCTACGCGCAAAACGTTCCGACCACTTATCTTGACGAGAACAAGAAGCCGCTGACCGCCGCCCAATTCGAGCAGCGCGTCAAGGACGGCGCACACGGCAATGTGATGAAGCGGATGAAGGATGGCGTGGTGCTGGAAGTGACGATGCAGATCAGCCCCAAGAATGCGCCGCCGGCGCCCAAGCTGAAATACAAGATCAAACCTGGCGAATCGTTTCCCGCATTTAGCCTGGAGCAGCTGGCCGGCGGAAAAATCGACAACGCTGCCCTGATGGGCCGCTACACACTGGTCAACTTTTACTTCGCGGCCTGCGCCCCGTGCGTGGAAGAGGTCCCGGAACTCAATGAGCTCAAGTCCGACCGTCCCGACATGAACTTCGTCGGCATGAGTTTCGATTCGCAGGAAGAAGCTGCACGTTTCGTCGTCGAACACCACTTCGTATGGAAGTTGTTACCGATGGCCTCAGCCACCCTGGACACGCTGGGCATCAAGACCTACCCGACCTTCGCGCTGCTTGACCCCAAGGGCAAGCTGGTCGCCATCGCGCAAACAGCCGACATCATCAAGAGCGACAAAAGCGTCACCGCCTGGGTCAAGCGTCTGGTCAAACCTGCTTGAACGGATTGCGGTCGTTCAGTTCATCGATGTACTCGTCGATGCCGCCTTTTTCACGTTCCAGAAAACGCTCGATGGCGTCGGCAAAGGCGGGGTGGGCCAGCCAGTGGGCTGACCAGGTGCGCGTTGGCAGAAAGCCGCGCGCCATCTTGTGCTCGCCCTGGGCACCGCCCTCGAACACGGCGATCTTCTGCTCGATGCAAAACTCCAGCGGCTGATAATACGCCGCTTCAAAGTGCAGGCAGGGCACGTGTTCCAGCTCGCCCCAATAGCGTCCATACAGGGTGTCGGCGCTGTGGATCACCAGCGAGGCTGCAATTGGCCGGCCTTCGCGTTCGGCGATGATCAAGAGGATATTGTCGGGCATGTCGCGCCCGATGCGCCGGAAAAAATCCAGGTTCAGGTAGGGCGTGGAGTGGTGCGCCTGATAGGTGTGCTGGTAGCAGCGGTTGAAGAGGCGCCAGTCTGCGTCAGTGACGTCGGCCCCGCGCACACGCCGTAGTACGACGCCGGCGTCGGCCACCTTGCGCCGCTCGGCGCGGATATTCTTGCGCTTCTTTTTCTCCAGCGTGGCCAGGAACTGCTCGAAATCGGTGTAGCCGGCGTTCAGCCAGTGAAACTGCACGCCGCTGCGCAGCATGAAGCCGGCTTCCTCCAGCGACTGTACCTGGTCTTCGGGCGGATACAGGATATGGGTGGACGACACAGGCGAGGCCTGCTGGGTGCCGCAGAGGACCTTGAGCAGGGCTGCACGCGAGGCGGCATCGCGCGCCATCAATCGTGGACCAGTCACTGGCGTGAAGGGGATCGCCGACAGCAGCTTGGGATAGTACTCGACGCCGTTGCGGTGGTAGGCGTCAGCCCAGGCCCAGTCGAACACGTATTCGCCGTACGAGTGCGATTTCAGGTACAGCGGCATGGCGGCTGCCAGCGCCTCGCCATCGTAGAGCACCAAAAATTGGGGCTGCCAGCCGCTGTCGGCGCTGGCGCTGCCCGATTCGTGCAGGGCATGCAGAAAGGCGTAGGACAGGAAGGGATTGGGCTTGTCCTGCAGTGCCACCAAGGCATCCCAGGCAGGTTGGCCGACCTCGGCGAGAGAGGAAACGATATGCGTGCGATAATTCATGGAACCATTCTACGCAAAAAGGCGCGCGCCGTTTTCCTGCGGCGCGTGACCGGCGCGACATCACCAGAAAGAGCTGCATGACGAACGCTTTCTTTAATCTGTATTCGCACGGTTTCGCGCGGGTCGCCGTGGCCACGCCGCGCTGCCGTGTGGCCGATCCGGCATTCAACGCCGCGCAGACCATCGCCCTGGCCAAGCAGGCACAGGCGCAAGGCGCCGTGCTGGCAGCCTTTCCCGAGCTGGGTCTGTCGGCCTATACCTGCGATGACCTGTTCCACCAGGCGGCCTTGCTGGACGCGTGCGAAGCGGCTCTCGCCCAGGTAGTGGAAGCCTCGGCCGACATGGCGCTGGCCTTGATCGTCGGCCTGCCGCTGCGGGTGGACCACCAGCTATTCAACTGCGCAGCCGTGGTGGCCAATGGCCGCATCCTGGGCCTGGTCCCGAAAAGCTATCTGCCCAACTATGGCGAATTTTATGAGGCGCGCCAGTTCAGCGCCGCCGACAGCGCCGTGTCGACCCAGGTGCGCCTGCTGGGCCAGGACGTGCCGTTTGGCGCCGGCCTGCTGTTCGAGGTCGCCAACCTGACGTCGATGCGCTTTCATATCGAAATTTGCGAGGACGTGTGGGTGCCAATTCCCCCATCCTCGTTTGCCGCGCTGGCCGGCGCCACGGTGCTGGTCAATCTGTCGGCCTCCAACGTTTTGGCTGGCAAGAGCGGCTATCGGCATCAACTGGTGGCGCAGCAGTCCGCACGCTGTCTGGCGGCCTATCTGTATTCCTCGGCGGGCCTCGGCGAATCGTCCACCGACCTGGCCTGGGATGGCCAGGCGCTCATTTACGAGAAGGGCGAGCTGCTGGCTGAAGGTGAACGCTTCCTCGATGACTCGCACCTGATCTTTGCCGACGTCGATCTGGAGCGCCTCTCGCGCGAGCGCATGCACACCACCACGTTTGCCCATTCGGTGCGCCGCCATGCGAACGAGGTGGCGGCCTTCCGTATTGTGCGTTTCGAGCTGGCCATTGCGCGCGAGCGCATCCTGCCATTGGCGCGTGCGGTGGCCCGCTTCCCTTATGTACCGGCCGATCCTGCCCTGCGCGATGAGCGCTGCACCGAGGTCTATAACATCCAGGTGCAGGCACTGGTGCAGCGCATGTCCTCTTCCGGCATGAAGAAGGTGGTCATTGGCGTGTCGGGCGGGCTCGATTCGACCCACGCGCTGCTGGTGTGCGCCAAGGCGATGGACCGCCTGTCGCTGCCACGTTCGAACATCCTGGCCTACACCATGCCCGGTTTCGCCACCAGCGAACGCACGCTCCAGCAGGCGCGCGAACTGATGACGGAAATTGGCTGCAGCGCGCACGAAATCGACATCCGCCCCAGTTGCGAGCAGATGCTCAAGGACCTGGGCCACCCTTATGCAAGCGGCAAGGAAGAATACGACATCACGTTTGAAAACGTGCAGGCCGGCGAACGCACCAGCCATTTGTTCCGACTGGCGAACTTCAACCAGGCGATGGTCATTGGTACGGGCGACCTGAGCGAACTGGCCCTGGGCTGGTGCACCTACGGCGTGGGCGACCATATGTCCCACTACAACGTCAATGGCAGCGTGCCCAAGACCTTGATCAGCCACCTGGTGCGCTGGGTGGCCGACACGGGCACCATCGGCAGCGCGGGTTCGAGCACCTTGCTGGCCGTGCTCAATACGGAAATCAGCCCGGAACTGGTGCCTGGAAAAGCGGGCGAGTTAAAGCCCGCGCAAAGCACGGAAGACTCGATCGGGCCCTACGAGCTGCAGGACTTTAATCTGTACTACATCCTGCGCTACGGGTTTTCGCCATCCAAGGTGGCTTTCCTGTCCTATTCGGCCTGGCAGGAAAAGTACCCGCTGGCGACCATCAAGCGGCACCTGGGTTCCTTCCTGTGGCGCTTCTTCAAGACCAGCCAGTTCAAGCGCAGCTGCGTGCCCAATGGACCGAAAGTGGGCAATGGCGGCTCGCTCTCACCGCGCGGCGATTGGCGCGCACCAAGCGACTCGGAGGCCACCGTTTGGCTGGCCGACCTGGATCGCATCCCTGATTGAGGGTGGCGGCGCTGGCGCCGTCGTTTAGAATAGCGTCACCATATTTGAGGAGTAGCCATGAAACAGATTACCTGCGTGATCAAGCCATTCAAGCTGGACGAAGTGCGCGAGGCGCTGGCCGAAGTGAATGTGACGGGTCTGACCGTGACGGAAGTGAAGGGCTTTGGCCGCCAGAAGGGCCATACCGAACTGTATCGCGGCGCCGAATACGTGGTCGATTTCCTGCCGAAAGTGAAGATCGAAGTCGTGGTCGACGACAGCATGTCCGAGCAGGTGGTGGACGCCATCATCAAGGCTGCGCGCACCGGCAAAATCGGTGACGGCAAAATCTTCGTGCAGGACGTCGAGCAGGTCATCCGCATCCGTACCGGCGAAACCGGCCCGGAAGCGGTTTAAGCAAGCCCGCGCGGCTGCGCCTTAGCAGCCGCAGCCATAAGCGAAGCTGTCGCTGCCCAGCACCTTCCACGCCCCGTTGATATTGACCAGCACCAAGCGATACCAGCGGTCGTCGGTCTTGGTCATACCATCCATGTGGCCGGGGCCCTTGCCCTGGCCCTCCCACACGGACAGGTCAGGCACGCCGTCCCCGTCGAGATCGTAATGCAGATGGATGCCGCGCACGAAGCCGGTGCTGTCGCGATCGAGTTTGATGGCGGTTTCCACCTTGCGCGCCGGCCCAGTCGGCAGTGCCAAGGTGGTGTAAAACTGGTACAGGCTGCCTGCAGGATTGAGATTGAGTTTGGACTGGGCAGTGTCCTGTCCGACGCCTTCGCTGTTGAAGTAGCGCCAAATGGCCGGATCGGCCTGGCCGAAGGAAAAACCTGGCACCCAGCCAGCGCACTCGGGCTCTTCCGTTTCTCGCCACAAGACCTCGCGCATTGTCACGTTGCTCGCTTCGGCGCGCAACTGGCCATCGCGCATGAGCAAAACACGCTGTACCGGTTTGACCAATGACTGCGTGCGCGCGAGCATGTCGTAAAGACCAGCGCCCTGTTCGGACTCGGCCTTGGCGCGCGCACGCGACGAGACCAGCTGTCTGAAGATGATGCCGAAGCGGCCACTCAATTGCTCGGTGCTGGCATTGCCTGGTGCAAGGTCCGACTCGCTGCGGAACAAGGATGCCTGGACGGCGGGAAATTCAAGCGCGCGTACCAGGTTGATGGTGTGTTCGGCCCCGCCCCCAGACGAAATCGCATCGTAGTCCGGACCCCATAGTCCCAAGGCGTTCTGCAATTCATTGCCGATATTCTTCATCTTGGTGTCGCGCTGGGCCAGTTCAGGCGCTACCGTCTCGCCTTTCTCCTGCATGCGGCGCACTTTGCCGGTCAGATCAAGATCCGCTGCCGCCTTGCGCTTAAGCGCCGCCCAGTCGGGGAAGGGCGCGGGTTTGTCACCTTTCAATCCCAGCGCCAGATGTGCTTTCATTTTCTCCAGCGCCTCGTCGCGCGGCCAGGGGCCTGTGCTGCCAAGGCCAGGATGGGTCTTGACGAGGAAGTCGGCATAGCTTTCCAGGCGTGACCAGCTTGGCTGCAGCCAGAAGGCACGTTCCGGTGAAAAGCCCGGTGGTGCTGGCTGGTCGGCCCCTTGCAGTCCCATGACGTTGGCAAGAATCGTGGGCTCGGGCGCCAGATAGCGGCAAGCCGTAAAGCCCGCCTCGCCAGTGGCTGGCTGGACCTGGCAGTAGCCGCCGCCGGCGTCGTCCCGCATCAGCTTGACAATGGTATTGAGCGAGAGGCGTTGCAGCACGACCGCGTCAGGGCGGGCGGCATCGCGCAAGGTGACGCTATTGCCGCTCACCCAGCGCTGGGCAGGATCGACGCCCGCCACACCTGCCCTGGGACGTGCCACCGGCGTCGCGCTGAGGAAGTTGCAGGCGACATAGCCGTACTGGCCCTCGCCCTCGATGAAACAATAGCCATCCGTTGGTGCCGTCGCCTTGAGTACCAGTTGCGCGCCGCGCGGCAGCAGTCCGTTAATGCGGTAGTCCGCACCGGGGCCACTGCGCACCCGCACATCGTCGGAGGTGACCCAGCGCGGCGGCTGGGTGGGCGGGGCGGCCAATGCGTACAGGGGTGCCAGCAAGGCGGTCAGGGTGAGGGCGCGGCAGCTTAATCGCAGACTCGGCATGGTGGCGTGCAGTCAGTGAGGTGGAAACGTCGTTCAGCGCCCCATGCGCATGTCGAACTTCCAGGTAATCAGGCGCAGGGCAGTGATCACGGTGGCACTGGACCACAGGGCGAAATCGGGTTCGGCGCCGAACTTTTTCATCAGAAGATACATCCAACTACCGATGAAGGCGCAAATCGCATACGGTTTGCCGTCGCGAAAAACCATGGGCACTTCGTTGCACACGATGTCGCGCAGCACGCCGCCGAAAATCCCGGTAATCACGCCCATCATGGACGCGATGAAAATGGGCATATGGGCGTCCAGTGCCGAGGCCACGCCGGCAATGGAAAACAGGCCCAGGCCAATGGCGTCGGCAATGACGATCATGCGTTCTGACACCACCTGGCGCAGGGTGCGGATGGCAGGGGCAGCAACTAAGGCCAGGATGAAAATGAGGATGGCGTATTCCTGGTGCGTGACCCAAAACAGTGGCCGGCGGTCGAGCAGGATGTCGCGCAAGGTACCGCCGCCAAATGCGGTGATGAAAGCGACCGTGAACACGCCCACCAGGTCCATGCGCTTGCGGCGCGCTTCGATGAAGCCGGAAAAGGCGCCCACCAGAATCGCCAGGATTTCAATAAACTTTATGAGGGTCATGCATTCCCGAGAACATGTTGCCGAATGTTACTAGCCTAACACGCGAGATGCATCCATGAAAGCGCCGCAGCGCGGACCAGCTATTTGGCGGCGAGGGCTGCGCGCAGCAAGACGAGCAGGGCGCCGTGGCTGCGACCGTCCACATTGGCGGCGCAGAAGGCGATCACATCGTCTTTTTGCTCGAGCCAGCTGTGCACCATGGAGCGCAGCACCGGCTCGCCGCCGGCTGATCCCAGGCCTTTGCCATGGATCACGCACACACAGCGCAGCTTGCGCTTGGCTGCGCGACTAAGAAAGTCGCCCAGTTGGTCACGGGCCGTGTCGCGCCGCATGCCGTGCAGGTCCAGCTCGTCCTGCACCGGCCAGGCGCCCTTGCGCAGCTTGCGCACCACGTCAGCACCAATGCCGGCGCGGGTGAAGCTGAGGCTGGGATCGTCCTCGAGCAGATGGTCCACTTCAAACGCGTCCGACAGCGATTCGCGCAGCACTGCCGCGTCGTCCTCGGCCTGGGTACGCGGCTTGGTCGGCTTTAGCGTGACGTTGATGCCGGGCGGCGCGTTCGGCACATAGCGGTCCGATACAGGCATCTTCTTGACGCCACCCAGGGCATTGCGAAACAGGCCGGCCTCTTGCTGGGCGACCCGTTCGCGTTCTGCGCGCGCAGCTTTTTCCGCTTCGCGCGCGGCGTCCTGGACCTTGAGCGTTTCCTTCAAGCCCTTCAGATCGGCAAAGTCTTTCATCGAGGCCATGGCGAAACTCAGTCTTCCAGGCTTTCCAGGTAGCGCTGGGCGTCCAGTGCAGCCATGCAGCCGGTGCCGGCGCTGGTGATGGCCTGGCGGTAAATGTGATCCTGCACGTCACCGGCAGCAAATACGCCGGGGATGTTGGTGGCAGTTGCCATGCCCTGCAGGCCGGTCTTGGTGACGATATAGCCATCCTTCATTTCCAGCTGGCCTTCGAAGATGCCGGTGTTCGGCTTGTGGCCGATCGCCACGAACAAGCCGTGCACGCTCAGCGGGGTGATCTCGCCGTCAATGGTCGACTTGATGCGCAGGCCGGTCACGCCGCTGGTGTCGCCAAGCACTTCTTCCAGGGTGTGGTTGTATTTGATGACGATCTTGCCTTCAGCGGCCTTGGCGTTGAGGCGGTCGATCAGGATGGCCTCGGCGCGGAACTTGTCGCGGCGGTGGATGATCGTGACCTTGTTGGCAATGTTCGACAGGTAGAGCGCTTCTTCGACGGCGGTATTGCCGCCGCCAACGACCGCCACTTCCTGGTTGCGGTAGAAGAAACCGTCACAGGTGGCGCAGGCGGACACACCCTTGCCCATGAAAGCTTGCTCCGAAGGCAAGCCCAGGTATTGTGCCGAGGCGCCAGTCGAGATGATCAGGGCGTCGCAGGTAAATTCCTGGCTGTCGCCAATCAGGCGGAACGGCTTTTCATTCAACTTTGCTGTGTGGATGTGGTCAAACACGATGTCGGTCTTGAAACGCTCGGCGTGCTGCAGCATGCGTTGCATCAGCTCGGGTCCCTGCACGCCCAGCGGGTCGCCAGGCCAGTTTTCCACGTCCGTGGTCGTCATCAGCTGACCGCCTTGTTCCACGCCCGTCACCAGCATCGGGTTCAAATTGGCGCGGGCGGCGTACACGGCGGCGCTGTAGCCGGCGGGGCCGGAACCGAGGATCAGGACTTTGGCGTGTTTGGTAGTGGTCATGGAGAGCTCTGTGCGGGTGTATAGAAGGAAACTGGAGGCGTTGCGGTCAGATTCAAGGGAAAGCTTTGCTACCCGGGATTATAGACGATGATGCGCACGAGCATGAATGATGGGGTCACCGCGGCATATATGGCTTAGAATGCTTGGATCGTTGTTTCACCAGCAGCAAGAATGACAAAGAACAGCCAACCCCAAGCGTCAAGCTACACCCGTAAAGAAGTGATCCGGCAGCCCTTGCCGAACCGACTGGTGCGCCTGTTGTCCGAAGCGCGCTGGATCGCGCTGGCCGTCGTATTCCTGTACTTCGTGATGATATTGCTCACGTACAACAAAGGCGACCCTGGCTGGTCGCACGAGGCGGAAGTGGCGCGCGTGAGCAATCTGGGCGGCAAGGCCGGGGCTTATCTGGCTGACCTGATGCTGTTCATCTTCGGCTTTTCCGCCTGGTGGTGGTGCATCTGCTTCCTGCGCCTGGTGTGGAAGGGTTACCGCTCGCTGACCAACAAGTTTGTGATGCAGGCCGAGGCCGAGGCTGAACACCAGCACGAAGCGACCATTCGCTGGGTCGGCTTTACCATCATGTTCATTGGCAGCGTAGGCCTGGAATACTTGCGCATGTGGTCGCTGACCGTGCAACTGCCGCGCGCCCCTGGCGGGGTGCTGGGCAAGATTATCGGCAGCAATGCTACTACCGCATTCGGTTTCACTGGAGCAACTTTGCTCCTCTTGCTGCTGTTTGGCCTGGGCTTCAGCCTGTTTTTCCACGTCTCCTGGATGGCCGTGGCCGAGCGCATAGGCGCTGGTGTGGAAGGCGTCATCGACTGGTTCCGCCTGCGCTACCAGGACAGGGAAGACCGGCGCCAGGGCGAAGTGGCTGCCGTCAAGCGTGACGAAGTGATGGTCATCGAGCGCGCCAAGCACGTGGAAAAACACGTGGCTGCGCCACAGATCAAGATCGAGCCGCAAGTGGTGGAAGTGGTCAAATCCGAGCGCGTGCAGAAGGAAAAGCAGGCAGCCCTGTTCCAGGACTTGCCGGGCGACTCCAGTTTGCCGCCGCTGTCGCTGCTCGACGAGCCGCCGCCAGTGCAGGAAACCGTGTCCATCGAAACACTGGAATTTACCAGCCGCCTGATTGAAAAGAAACTGTCCGACTTCGGCGTGGAAGCCAAGGTTGTGGCAGCCTATCCGGGACCGGTGGTCACGCGCTACGAAATCGAACCGGCCACAGGTGTGAAGGGCAGCCAGATCGTGGGCCTGGCGCGCGACCTGGCCCGTTCCCTGTCCTTGACCTCGATCCGCGTGGTGGAAACCATCCCTGGCAAAAACTATATGGCGCTGGAGTTGCCTAACCCCAAACGCCAGATCGTGCGCCTGACCGAAATCGTCGGCTCCAAAATCTACAACGACAGCGCCTCACAGCTTACCGTTGCGCTGGGCAAGGATATTGCCGGCAAACCTGTCATTGCCGACCTGGCCAAGATGCCCCACTTGCTGGTCGCCGGTACCACCGGTTCCGGCAAATCGGTGGGTATCAATGCCACCATCCTGTCGCTGCTCTACAAGTCCGATCCAGCCGATGTGCGCATGATCCTCATCGACCCCAAGATGCTGGAGATGTCGGTCTACGAAGGCATTCCCCACTTGCTGGCGCCCGTGGTAACCGATATGCGCCAGGCTGGGCACGCCCTGAACTGGGCGGTCAACGAAATGGAGCGCCGCTACAAGCTCATGAGTAAGCTGGGTGTGCGTAACCTGGCCGGCTACAACGCCAAGATTGCCGAAGCGGCCAAGCGGGAAGAGCATATCCCCAATCCCTTCAGCCTGACGCCGGACTCGCCCGAGCCGCTGGAAAAATTGCCGACCATCGTCATCATCATTGACGAGCTGGCTGACCTGATGATGGTGGTCGGGAAAAAAGTCGAGGAATTGATTGCCCGTATCGCCCAGAAAGCCCGTGCTGCCGGCTTGCACCTGATTCTGGCGACCCAGCGCCCGTCGGTCGATGTGATTACCGGCCTGATCAAGGCCAACATTCCAACCCGGATCGCCTTCCAAGTCTCCTCCAAGATCGACTCCCGCACCATTCTCGACCAGATGGGCGCCGAAGCCCTGCTCGGCATGGGCGACATGCTGTACATGCCGCCGGGGACAGGCTTGCCGGTGCGCGTGCACGGCGCTTTTGTGTCCGATGAGGAAGTGCACCGCGTGGTCAAGCACTTGAAATTGTCGGGCGAGCCGAATTACATCGAGGGCATTCTCGAAGGCGGCACCCTGGAAGGCGAGGGCGGTGCCGACGGCGCCCCGGCAGGCGAAGCGGGGGGCGAAGCCGATCCGATGTACGATCAAGCCGTGCAGGTGGTGCTCAAGAACCGTCGCGCCTCGATTTCGCTGGTACAACGTCACCTGCGCATCGGCTACAATCGCGCCGCCCGTTTGCTCGAGCAGATGGAAAACAGCGGTGTGGTCTCTGCCATGCAATCGAACGGCAACCGGGACATCCTGGTGCCGGCCGCCAGCGCAGAATAGTCCCGTGTGCACGGATTGCCGAGCTGGCCGTTACTAGCTCAGGGCACCGTGCCATCGACGCAACCAACCAAAGGCAAGCAATGCACACTATTTTCAAAGCATCCCTGAGCGCTATGGCAATGAGCCTGGCCTTGACCGGCGCGGCCCAGGCCACGGCGCTGGACCAGTTCAAGTCCTTTGTCAGTTCGACCAAGGCAGCACGCGGCGAGTTCGTGCAAACCCAATTAAAAAAATCCGAGACCAGCAAACCGACGCCGCCGTCCTCGGGCAGCTTTGTGTTTGCCCGGCCCGGGAAGTTCATCTGGACGTATACCAACCCTTACGAGCAACTCTTGCAGGCCGATGGGGAGCAGCTCTATATTTTTGACAAGGATCTGAACCAGGTGACGGTCAAGAAGCTGGGCGACGCCCTCGGTTCTTCGCCGGCTGCCATCCTGTTTGGCAGTAACGATTTGGAAAAGAATTTCACGCTGAGCGAAGCGCCGGCCCGCGATGGCCTGGAGTGGCTCAATGCCGTGCCCAAGGCCAAGGACAGCCAGTTCCAGCAGATCAGCATTGGCCTGAAGAATGGCACGCCGGCAGCGATGGAATTGCGCGACTCCTTCGGTCAAACCTCGGTCCTGGCCTTTAGCAAGTTCGAGAAGAATCCCAGCCTGGGCGCCCAGCAATTCAAATTTGTCACGCCCAAGGGCGCGGACGTTTTCAAGAACTGAGCGAGCGGTCAGCCATGCGTACCAGGACCATCGTCAGGCTGAGCGCCTTGGCGGGCCTTGCCGCCTGGATCGCCTCGACCACGATGGCCCAGCAGGGCAACCGCGAACTGGCGCAGGCTTTTCCTGCCAAGTTGCTTGCCTCGCCAGAGTCCTGCACCACGCCTGAATGGCCCAAGGAAGCGCGCCGCTATGAAATCGAGGGCGTGACCGTACTGCACTTCCAGATCGCGGCGGACGGCAGCGTGGAAGGCGCGCGGGTGGCGCGCACCAGCAGCTGGAAGTTGCTGGACGACGCGGCCTTGCAATCTCTCGTCAAATGCAAGTTCAAGCCTGGCCTGAGCGAGGCGGAGCGGGCCAAATCCTTCCCCGTGCAATTTGTGTGGACCATGGCAGGGCCATCGCCTGCGCGGCCACAATTGATTGCAGACAGTTGCGGGCCCTCGCCGCGTTTCTCCAAGTTCCAGGCCTACAACCGCAACGCCACGGGCAACGATGGCGTGCTGCTGCGTTTCATCGTCAACGCGCGCGGCCAACCGTTCGGTGTGAAGGCCGAAGCCTATGGCAAGGATGTGGAACTGGGCGAGGCCGCGATCGCCTATGTGAAGGGTTGCACCTTTGCGCTTGATCCCGCGCTGTCGGGCGAAACGACCGATACTGTGTTTGGCCGCGCACTGGTCAAACTGAGGTAGCCCGCCCATGGCGCACAGTGCGCTAGACTACGCTCCCACTCGAAGAAAAACTGCATGGACGACCTATTCAAAACCGAGCCCGCCGCGCCGCTGGCCGAAGCGCTGCGCCCCGCCAGCATTGCCGAGGTGATTGGCCAGAGCCATCTGCTGGGCGAAGGCAAGCCGCTGCAACTGGTGTTCAAATCGGGCAAGCCGCACTCCATGATACTGTGGGGCCCGCCCGGGGTTGGCAAGACCACGCTGGCGCGCCTGACGGCCAATGCCTTTGGCTGCGAATTCATTGCCCTCTCGGCCGTGCTGTCGGGCGTGAAGGATATCCGCGCGGCCATCGAGCAGGCCGAACACCATCTGGCAACGGGCAAGCACACCATCCTTTTCATCGACGAGATCCATCGCTTTAACAAGTCGCAGCAGGACGCCTTGCTGCCGTTCGTCGAGTCCGGGCTGGTGACCCTGATTGGTGCGACCACTGAAAATCCCTCATTTGAAGTCAATTCAGCCTTGCTCTCGCGCGCGCAGGTGTATGTGCTCAAGGCCTTGACCGACAGCGAACTGCTGCTCCTGCTCGAGCGCGCCAAGAGCAAGAGCCTGCAGCACCTCTCATTTGATGACGTGGCCGTGGCCACCCTGATCGGTTACGCCGATGGTGACGCGCGCCGCTTCCTGAATCTGCTGGAACAGACCAAGACCTCGGCCGACGCCTCGGGCATCACCCACATCACGGGCGAGTTTGTCGACAATGCGCTCACGCTCAATTCGCGCCGCTTTGACAAGGGCGGCGACAACTTCTACGACCAGATCTCGGCCCTGCACAAATCGGTGCGTGGCTCGCATCCCGATGCGGCCCTGTACTGGTTGTGCCGCATGCTCGATGGCGGCGCCGATCCCCAATACCTGATGCGCCGCATCGTGCGCATGGCCTGGGAAGACATCGGCATTGCCGACCCGCGCGCGATCCAGATCGCCAATGACGCGGCTGCCACCTATGAACGCCTGGGCTCGCCCGAAGGCGAACTGGCGCTGGGCCAGGCCGTCGTCTACCTGGCCATCGCCGCCAAGAGCAATGCCGGTTACAACGCGTATAACCGCGCAGTGGCCTTTGTCAAAAAGGATAAATCACGCGAGGTGCCGGTTCATTTGCGCAATGCCCCGACCAAGTTGATGAAGGAGCTGGGCTACGGTCATGAATACCGTTACGCCCATGACGAACCGCACGCCTATGCGGCAGGCGAGACCTATTTGCCCGAGGGCATGGCCGAGCCGCATTGGTATGAACCCGTGCCGCGGGGCATTGAGGCAAAGATCGCCGAGAAGCTGGCCTGGTTGCGTAGCCTGGACGAGGAAGCCCGGAAAGGCTGAAGCGCAGGCAGTTTGAAGGCAGGGTTTGACGCAGCACAAGGCGGCTTTTCTGCGTTCTGTCGCGCGTTTCATGCGCTTCATCGCAAGCCGATGGCGCCTCCAGAGGGCGGTGGGTAAAGTACCACCATACCAACCCGAAACACCTCACTGGAGAACATCATGAAAGCCCCTAAAAACTTCGAAGCCGTCTTCCTTGCCGCCGCTGTTCTGTGCACCTTTACCGCCTACGCGACCGCAGAAGTGCCAGCAAGCTTGCGCGTACCAGCTGCCCAGGTCAGCGTCGCCAGCCACTCTGCCAGCAACGTCGTCGTGGTCAAAGCCAAGCGCCTGACGGCAGCGGAAAAGCAGCCCTGAACTGAGCCGCGCGCGCTGGCGAGCGCGGCTTCGGGAAGAAGCAATTCGCTAGGAATGGCCATCTACTTGGTACAATTGCGGTTTCGACATACCGGCAATTCGACAATGATAGACATTCAACTTCTTCGCAAAGATATCGAAAACGTCGCAGCGCGCCTGGCGACCCGCAAATTTCAGCTCGACGTGGCAGGATTTAACGCCCTCGAAGCCGAACGCAAAGCGATCCAGATGCGCACGGAAGAGCTTCAAAGCAAGCGTAATTCGCTGTCGAAACAAATCGGCATGCTCAAGGGCAAAGGCGAAGACACCACGGCCGTGATGGCGGAAGTGGGCGGCCTGGGCGACGAGCTCAAGGCGAACGAGCACGCGCTCACTGAGGTGCAGGCCAAGCTGGCCGCCTTCATGGAAGCCGTCCCCAACCTGCCGCACGCCTCCGTGCCGAGCGGCACTGATGAAACCGGCAACGTGGAAGTGCGCAAGGTCGGCACACCACCCCATTTCGATTTTGCGGTGCGCGACCACGTCGACGTGGGCGCCGCCCTGGGCCTGGATTTCGATGTGGCCACCAAACTGACCGGGTCGCGTTTCTCGGTCATGAAGGGCGGCATTGCCCGCCTGCACCGCGCGCTGGCGCAGTACATGCTCAATACCCACACCGAGCTGCACGGCTACACCGAGTGCTACACCCCCTATATGGTCAACGCCGATTCGCTGCGTGGTACTGGCCAGTTGCCCAAATTCGAAGCGGATCTGTTTTCCGTGAAAAAAGGCGGCGCGGAAGGCGAGGGCGAGACTTTCTACCTGATCCCGACCTCGGAGGTGTCGCTGACCAATATCGTGCGCGACGAGATCGTTGCACTCGACAGCCTGCCGCTGCGCATGACGGCGCATACGCCGTGCTTCCGCTCGGAAGCGGGCAGTTATGGGCGCGACACGCGCGGCATGATACGCCAGCACCAGTTCGACAAGGTGGAAATGGTGCAGGTGGTTCATCCCGATACGTCCTATGACGTGCTGGAAGAAATGGTGGGCCATGCCGAAGCCATCCTCAAGGGCCTGGGCCTGCCGTACCGCGTGATGTCCCTGTGCACGGGCGACATGGGCTTTGGCGCGACCAAGACCTATGACCTGGAAGTCTGGTTGCCGGCACAAAATACCTATCGCGAGATCTCCTCCCTGTCCAACTGCGAGGCTTTCCAGGCGCGGCGCATGCAGGCGCGTTTCCGCAATGCCCAGGGCAAGCCGGAGTTGCTGCACACACTCAACGGCTCGGGACTGGCTGTTGGCCGCACCCTGGTGGCGGTGTTGGAAAATTATCAGCAGGCCGATGGCAGTGTCATCATTCCTGAAGCCTTGCGTCCGTATATGGGCGGGCTGGAACGCCTCACGCCAGCGGCCTGAGCGCTGAAATAAGGAGGAGGGGAAATTTTTTTGGATTTCCCCTTCCGTTTTACGTGGAGTTTGCTATAATTCTGTCCTCGCAGCAGTAAGCGAAAAGAATTTGCAGACCACGCTTGTGCTATTTACCTGGCCAAGAGCTCGATTAGAACACCGGAGAGGTGGCAGAGTGGTCGAATGTACCTGACTCGAAATCAGGCGTAGGGTTTCCCCCTACCGTGGGTTCGAATCCCACCCTCTCCGCCAGCACGAAGAAAAAAGCTCCCTCACGGGAGCTTTTTTTTTGCGTTCTTTCAGCGCTCGGTCGCTGTTTTGGTGTGGCGGCAGTTGTTCCCTACGGCGCGCTGAAACATTCTTCCGAGATGAGCTTGGCATTCATGACCGTCTTCACGTCAGCGTTGGCCCCAGGCGCACCGTCAATCTTGCATCCCGGGTTGCTGAGATTCATGACGCGCGAGGTTTCGGTATGCGCGCCGACCTGCTGTGGTGACGGCGTCGTGTAGCACGCTTCCGAAATGACCTTGGCATTGACCATCTGGCGCATATCGCCGCCCGATCCAGGTTTGCCGTCGAATGTACAGCCCGGGTTGTCCGGGTAAAAGGTGCGCGATGTGGTGACTTTGGGCGTAGGCGGTGCGTAACACTCATCGGAAATGACCTTGGCATTTTGCATCTGGCTCAGATCATCGGAAGAAGCTGGCTTGCCATCAAATGTACAGCCGGGGTTCAGCGGGTAAAACGGGCGTGAATCTGCCTGCGTGCGCTTGCTCGTGCGATCGCTGCAAGCGGCAAGCAGAACAATGACGGTGCAGACGAGGAGGCGTTGCGATGAAATGAACATGGTTTCTTTCGTGGGCCAGGGATCGCTACCAATACTACAGTCATCGTCATGGTTTAGTCCAGATTTGCGTCGGCTGTTGCCGTGCCATGTGCGCCTTTGGTAAATAATTTATATCCTTTATATCGTTTGCCAAAAAATCCTGTACGCAACGGACTCAACCCCTTTGCAGCAAGCGACCAGCTGCTCGCCTATGCGCTGGCGCAGGGTGCGGACCGGGCCAGGGTGGCGGCGCGGTGCAGCAGCGAACAGCGGCTGGTCATGGCCAACAAACAGTTGGTACTGGCGGCGAGCGCGGACACCCAGCAGCTCGAGATCGTGGTGCACAAGGCCCAGAAAAAGGGCGCGGCGGCCACCAATGTGTTGGGCCGCGAGGCCTTGCGCCAGAGCGTGGACGACGCCATGACGCTGGCGCAGTTTTCCCTTGTCGACCCATGTTTGCTCATGCCCGACGCCAGAGAGGCGCCAGCGGTCGCGCAACTGCCTTTCCTGTGGGACCAGGCGATGAGTCAATGGCCATTGGCCAGCCTGCACGCTCTTACCGAGGCCATGAACCAGCGGCTTACCGGTGACGCGCGGGTGTCGATCGATCGCCTCGAGGTGAGCGTTGCGTCCCAGCGGCGCTGCCTTACCAATAGCCTCGGTGTGGCGCAGTCGGAATCGCAAACCCTGCTGCGCTGGAGCGTCATGGGCATCGCACGCGACAAGGATGTGGTCAGCGGTTTTGACCACGACAGACGCGCCTTGTTTTCCCTTGATAACGCCCTCGATACGGCCCTGCTGGCCTGCGACCAGTTTTGCGAAAGGGGCCTGGGCAATCTGCGGCCGGTCAAGGCACCTGCCTGCCGGCAATGTGTTTCACGCCCTGGAACATGTATTGGCGGTCTCGTCAGTGGTGGAGGACGTCGGGGGCGTCGCGCAGATGCCGTGGATGCTGATCGACGGCGTGACCGTCTCCTGTCGCTGACATCGGTGGCGGCGCGCTGTTCATGCAGCGTCGCTATGGCGCGGCAAATGCCAATTGGGGCGGATGAAATGGCAGGTGTAGCCGTTTGGATGGCGTTCCAGATAGTCCTGGTGTTCCGGCTCCGCTTCCCAGAATGGCCCGGCGGGGGCCAGTTCCGTCACCACCTTGCCTGGCCACAGACCGGACGCATTCACGTCAGCGATGGTGTCCTCGGCAATGGCGCGTTGTTCCTCGCTGGTGGTGAAAATGGCGGAGCGGTAGCTGCTGCCCATGTCATTTCCCTGGCGATTGGCCGTGGTCGGATCATGGATCTGGAAGAAAAATTCCAGGATGCGCCGGTAACTGATGATGGTGGCGTCAAACACGATTTCGATGGCCTCGGCATGGGTGCCGTGATGCTTGTAGGTGGCGTTGGCAACGTCGCCGCCCGAATAGCCCACGCGGGTGGCAAGGATGCCTGGAATCTTGCGCAGCAAGTCCTGCATGCCCCAAAAGCAACCGCCCGCGAGTATGGCTGTTTCCTGTTTCATCGTAGTCCCTTTCACAGTGTTCCGATGACTATAGCGCATTGCGGCATTGTCAGTCTCACGCCAACATTTTTCTCAGCAAGGCCGACAGCTCTTCCGGCACGAACTTCGCGATGTAGGCGTCCGCGCCCACGCCGTACCGTGTTGGCGTGCGAAACAATGATGGTTTTGCAAATACGCATGCTTGGCTCGGTGGCTGACGACGGCCTGTGTCGCTTCACGCGTTGAGCTCGACCCAGGTCGGCGCGTGGTCGCTTGGCTTGTCGCGGCCCCGTACCTCGCGGTCCACACCGGCAGCGACCAGGGCCGGTGCCAGGGCAGGGCTGAGCAAGAGGTGATCGATGCGCAGGCCCGCATTGCGCCCGTAGGCATCGCGGAAATAATCCCAGAAGGTGTAAATGACTTCGCCGGGGTGCATGGTGCGCAAGGCATCGGTCCAGCCTTGAGCGAGCAGGGTGTGGAAGGCAGCCCGTGTTTCGGGGCGAAACAGGGCATCGGTGAGCCAACGCTCGGGCTTGTAGACGTCGAGCTCGGTTGGCATGACGTTGAAGTCGCCTGCCAGGATGACCGGGGTGCCGGTCGCGAGCAACTCGGCCGCGCGCGTGATCAGGCGCGCAAACCAGGCCAGCTTGTAATCGAACTTGGGACCGGGGGCCGGATTGCCGTTCGGTAGATACAGGCAGGCGATGAGGATGCCCCGGTAGGCCGCTTCGATATAGCGGCTCTGTTCGTCCGCCTCGTCGCCAGGCAAGCCACGCTGCAGTTCCACCGCCGGCTCGCCGCGCGTGAGAATGGCGACACCATTCCAGCTTTTTTGGCCATGCCAGATCGCATGGTAGCCGGCGTCCTTGATCGCCTGTTCTGGAAACTTTTCCTGCGGGGCCTTGAGCTCCTGCAGGCAGGCGACGTCGGGCTGTTTTTCTGCCAGCCATGCGAGCAAGGCTGGCAAGCGGCTGGTGATACCATTGACATTGAAGGTCGCAATCAACATAAGTGCTCCGCAGAAGAATCGTTGCGCTATTGTGAACGGAGTTTGTGGCGCGTTCCACACCATTGACAGCGTTGGCTATCGTGCGCGGCGCGGGCGGTGCTATACTGTATAAAAACACAGTATATGGGTTGGCGATGGAATTGACCGACAAGCTAGCGATTCTGGCCGATGCAGCCAAGTACGACGCTTCCTGCGCCAGCAGCGGCGCGCCGCAACGCGACTCGATCGGCAAGCAGGGAATTGGCGCGACTACCGGCATGGGTATTTGCCACAGCTACACGCCGGACGGGCGTTGCGTCTCCTTACTCAAAATCCTGCTGACCAATTACTGTCTCTACGATTGCCAGTACTGCATCAATCGCCGTAGTTCCAATGTGGCGCGGGCGCGCTTTGCCGTGGCCGAGGTCGTCAAGCTCACCACTGACTTTTACCTGCGCAACTACATCGACGGTCTGTTTCTCAGTTCGGGCATTATCCGCTCGGCTGATTACACCATGGAGCAACTGGTTCAGGTCGCGCGGGAGCTACGCGAGGTGCACCATTTTCGGGGCTACATCCACCTCAAGACCATCCCCGATGCCGACCCGGCACTCATTGCTGCCGCTGGCCGCTATGCGGACCGGCTCAGCGTTAACATCGAGCTGCCCACCCAGGATAGCGTGGAAAAACTCGCGCCCGAAAAGAGCGTGCACACCATCAAGCTGGCCATGGGATCGATCCGGCGCAAGCTCGACGAAAAGGCCGAGGAGCCGCGTTCGCCGCGTTTCGCCCCCGCTGGTCAAAGCACGCAAATGATCGTCGGTGCCGACAGCAGCGATGACCAGCAAATTCTCTCCACGGCGGAAACACTGTATAGCAGCTACAAGCTCAAGCGCGTGTACTACTCGGCCTTCAGTCCGATTCCTCAAAGCCCGAAAAGTGTTCCGCTGGCACCGCCGCCCTTGCTGCGTGAACACCGTTTGTATCAGGCCGACTTTCTGCTGCGCAGTTATGGCTTCCAGGCGGGGGAATTGCTGCCATCAAGTGGCAATCTGGCCCTGGACATTGATCCCAAGCTGGCCTGGGCGCTGGCCCACCGCGAGCATTTTCCGCTGGACTTGAACCGCGCTGAGCCGCACATGATTGCGCGCGTGCCCGGCATTGGATTGCGCAATGCCAAGCGGCTGGTGGAGTTGCGCCAGCTACGTCAAATCCGTTACGCCGATCTATCGCGCCTACGCTGCAGCATGAAAAAGGTGGCGCCGTTTATTACCACCGCCGACTATTTTCCAGCGCGCGATGCGGCGCCATCAGCGCAGCTGCGCAGCGCCCTGGCCGAGGCGCCGCAGCAGCAGATGGCGCTGTGGCCAGAGTTGAGGGCAGCATGAGCCCGCACGCTGCCCCCCATGTTGGCAATTTTGCTCAATGGCGCGTGGCGGCCAAGGCCTTCCTTGCACGCGGCGTCGCCCCTGCTGAAGCGGCTTGGGGCGCCTTGTCCGGGGCGAAGGATTTGTTTGCCAGCGAGGCGGTGCCAACGCCGGTCGACGCTGGCGCTGTGCCGGTACTGCATCTGCCGCGAGCCTTGGTTGAGATGCTCGAGGCGGCGGCCTGCTTCACGGTCGAGGACCGCTGGTCCTTTCTCTACAAGGTACTGTGGCGTTGGCAGCGCGGACAGAGTGAGGTCATCTCGCTGGCCGACGATGATGGCGCGCGATTGCACGCGATGGTCAAGGCCGTGCACAGGGAGGAGCACGACATGCATGCCTATTTGCGCTTTCGCGAGCGCAAGGATGCAGACGATCCACCGCGCTTTGTGGCCTGGTTTGAACCGGTGCACGAGGTGCTGCCCCAGGTGGCGCGCCATTTCTCCCGGCGCATGGGCAACACAAGCTGGTTGATTGCCACGCCTGGCCTGGCCATGGCCTGGGACGGTGAACGCTTGATGGAGCTTGCTTCGCCGCTAAGCGCCGCGCCTGCCATTGACGATGCCGGCGAATCGCTGTGGCTGACCTACTACCGCAATATATTCAATCCTGCCCGTCTGAACGCCGATCTGATGCGCAGCCATATTCCCCTGCGCTTCTGGAAAAATCTGCCCGAGGGCGCCGTGGCAGCCGGCATGATCAGCGCGGCCGCGCACGGCGAGCGGCGTACCGGCCAGCGGGCTGACCTGGCACAGCGTCGTGGGGCTGCCACCATTGATGTGACGCCCGCGCGTGCGCAGCCTCAGCGCGAAGGACCGAGCGTGCTTGACCAGTGCCGGCGCTGTTCCTTGTGGCAGACGGCTACCCAGGCCGTGCCGGGCGTCGGTCCCGCATCGGCGCGCATCATGGTGGTGGGAGAGCAGCCTGGCGATCAGGAAGATTTGCAGGGGCTGCCCTTCGTGGGGCCGGCTGGTGCCGTGCTGGAGCGGGCATTTGCAGAAGCAGGTGTGGATCGGAACAATGTCTACCTCACCAACGCGGTCAAGCATTTCAAGTGGGAGCCGCGCGGCAAGCGGCGCATGCATAAAACCCCTGCCCAGAAGGAAGTCGAGGCTTGCCATCTTTGGCTGGAACGGGAGCTCGACAACATCCAGCCGCAAGTGATCGTTGCACTAGGCAGTACAGCGCTCAAGTCCGTGCTGCAGGACGCGAAAGCCACACTGAAAGGTAGCATGGTGGCTCCGGTGCAGCATGAGGGCCGCACCGTCATTGCCGTCTACCATCCATCCTATGTGTTGCGCGCGCCTGACGAGGCGACTCGCCACGCAGCGTACGCTGTCATCGTGGAGGGCCTGCGGCAGGCGCGCCTACTTGCTGGCAAGTAGCTGGCAAGTAGCTGGCAAGTAGCTGGCAAGTAGCTGGCAAGAAGCCGGCCGCGTGCCTGATGCATCAGCGGTTGCCTGCAGCGAACACTTCAGCTGCCTGGGCTGCGGAGATGTGGCCTTTGACTTCGTTGTGGTACTTCGATTTGGCGATCTGTTTTTTGACCGCTTCGCGTGCGATGTTGTCCTGCTTGATGCGCTTGCGTTCGGCCAGGCTGCGTTGTTGGGCGATGTGCTTGTTGCCGATACGTTTGGTCATGGTGGTCTCCGGAAGTGAATGATCGAGCTTACGGTTTGCATTGTCGCCATTTCCGTAAGAGTTGACTGTGCGCCACTGCACCGAGTTCGCTGCGCGCTCTGCTGCGCTTGAGTGTGCTAGCGCACGGTCCAGGCCCGCCTGTGTCGGTGTAATGGGAAAACGATTTTCCTCATCACACAGCCATGCGCAAAAAGACCATTGAGACCTTGCCTCTATCCCATGCGCAACTGCGTCCGGGCTTTGTGCAGATCAGGGGCGCGCGCGAACATAATTTGCAGGACGTGGATCTGGATGTGCCACGCGATGCCTTTGTCGTGTTCACGGGCGTGTCCGGCTCCGGCAAGTCCTCGCTGGCGTTTGGCACCTTGTATGCCGAGGCGCAGCGGCGCTACCTGGAGTCGGTGTCGCCGTATGCGCGCCGGCTGTTTCATCAGATGCAGGTGCCGGAGGTGGACGCCATTGAAGGCTTGCCGCCAGCGGTCGCCCTGCAGCAGCAGCGCGGGGGCACGACCACGCGCTCCTCGGTTGGCAGTGTCAGTACCTTGTCCAATTCGCTGCGCATGTTGTATTCGCGCGCAGGCGACTATCCGGCCGGTCAGGAATTGCTGTACGCCGTATCGTTTTCCTCGAACACGCCGGAAGGCGCATGTCCCCATTGTCATGGTCTGGGGCGCGTCTATGAGGTGACTGAACAGTCCATGGTGCCCGACGACAGCCTGACCATCCGCGAACGCGCAGTCGCCGCCTGGCCGACGGCCTGGCACGGACAAAACCTGCGCGATATTCTGGTCACCCTGGGCTACGATGTGGATACGCCCTGGCGCGACCTGCCCAAGAAGGTGCGTCACTGGATTCTGTTTACCGAGGAAACACCCACCGTGCCGGTGTATGCGGGGTTCACGCCCGATGAAGTCAAGGCGGCGCTGCGGCGCAAGGAGCCGCCCAGTTATCAAGGCACGTTCACCGGCGCCAGGCGCTATGTGTTGCAGACCTTCGCCACCAGCCCCAGTGCATCAATGAAAAAACGGGTCGCCCGCTTCATGCTCAGCGCCGAATGTCCCCAGTGCCAGGGCAAGCGCTTGCGCAAGGAGTCCTTGTCGGTCACGTTTGGCGGCTATGACATCACTGAGCTGTCGCGCTTGCCGCTTGCGCGCCTGGACGCGCTGTTGCAGCCCTTCGCCCAGGGCCGCGCGCTGAAGTCCCATAGCAAGGCGCACCCGGAAAAGCAGATCGTCACGCAGCGCATTGCCGAAGACCTGGTCGCGCGACTGGGGGTGTTGCTGGCCCTGGGGCTCGGCTATCTGACCCTCGAACGCAGTACACCGACCCTGTCGCCGGGCGAGCTGCAGCGCTTGCGGCTGGCGACGCAGATCCGCTCGAATCTGTTCGGGGTGGTCTATGTGCTCGATGAACCTTCGGCCGGCCTGCATCCTGCCGACACCGAGGCCTTGCTCTCTGCCCTCGCGCAGTTGAGAGCCGCGGGCAATTCCCTGTTCGTGGTTGAGCACGCACTTGATGTGATCCGCCATGCGGACTGGATCGTCGATGTTGGCCCCTTGGCGGGCGAGCAGGGCGGCCATATTCTTTACTCGGGGCCGCCAGAGGGCTTGCAGCAGGTGGCCGCTTCGCATACCCGCCGTTTTCTGTTTGCCGACGCGCTTCCAGCCTTGCCCACGCCGCGTGCGCCAGCGTCCTGGCTGAAACTGGCAGGTGTCACCCGCAACAATCTGGTGGGCCTGGATGTCGACATCCCGCTCGGCGTGCTGGTGTGCGTGACGGGGGTGTCGGGTTCGGGAAAGTCCACCTTGGTCTCGCAGGTGCTGGTCGAACTGGTCACACAAGCGCTTGGCCATGCGATACCGGACGAAACTGAGGAGGAGGACGCGCTGGCGCAGGAAGCACCAGTCACCACCGCAGGGACCATCGTGGCGGGAATGGAAGGCGTGCGGCGCCTGCTGCGCGTGGACCAGCAGCCCATTGGCCGCACCCCGCGTTCGAATCTGGCCACCTACACGGGCCTGTTCGACCATGTGCGCCAGCTGTTTGCCGCCACGCCACTGGCAAAATCGCGCCGCTATGATGCAGGGCGATTCTCGTTCAATGTGGCCAAGGGCCGCTGCGAACACTGCGAAGGAGAAGGGCAGGTGATGGTGGAACTGCTGTTCTTGCCCAGCGTATACGCCCCATGTCCGCAATGCGCGGGGCGGCGCTACAACGCCAAGACGCTCGAGGTCCTGTACAAGGACCGTTCCATTGCCGACGTGCTCGGCATGACAGTGGATGCTGCCGCTGATTTTTTTCAGGACAGTCCCGCCATTTTTCGAGCGCTCGACATGCTGCGCGAGGTCGGCCTGGGCTATTTGCGGCTGGGGCAACCCGCAACAGAACTGTCCGGCGGGGAAGCCCAGCGCATCAAGTTGGCCACCGAGCTGCAGCGGGCCGCGCGCGGGAAGCTGCTGTACATCCTCGATGAACCGACCACTGGCCTGCATCCTGCCGACGTCGAGAAGTTGTTGGTGCAACTCGATCGGCTGGTTCAGGCTGGTAACAGCGTGGTCGTGGTCGAACACAATATGCGGGTCGTCGCCGCCAGTGATTGGGTCCTCGATATCGGGCCCGGTGCAGGGGAGGACGGCGGCAAGCTGGTCGCCTCCGGTCCGCCAGCTACCCTGGTGCGCTCAAGGCGCAGCCGGACCGCGCCCTATCTTGCCGCGTATTTCGGGCGGTGATGGACCGCCCGGTGAGAACGATTACTTCGCGGCCTGCATTTTCTTGGACATCTCGAGGTGGTGGGCGACGGTCGGCAGCATTTTCTCTGCCAGTGCCTTCACGTCTGCATCCTTGGCTGTAGCGATGTCTTTGGTCAAGGCTGCGTGAACGGCCGTATGGTCTGCCACACCCGCCTTGGCAATATATTCCTGATCAAATTGCGCTCCGCTCAAGCTGCCCAGGTGCGCTGCCAATTTCTTGTGCGCAGCGTCTGGCTCCGACGGCAAGGTCACGCTCTTGCTCGTTGCCAGCGCCTTGACTTCATCGAGGGCCTTGCCATGATCGGTGACCATCGTCTGGGCAAAATCCTTGACATCGGCGCGGGTCGATTTTTCCGCAGCCAGTTTCCCTGCGGCGACTTCCGCCATATTGGCTTGTGCAATGGCGATCAGTTTGTCGGCATCGGCCTTGGGGAGGGACTTGGCCGCGCCGGCCGATGATGTATCGGCGGCCTGAACGTTCAGGGCAAGCGTTGTTGCGGCAATTGCAGAGAAGATGGCGAGGGCTTTGAATGTCTTCATGGGGTAAGTCTCCTTGTTGATGGGCTTGGTTTTTTTATTTTATCGAGCGCATTTTTTCTTGAGCGCGCGTTTGCGGATTGCCCATGTGTGAGGTACTGCACATGAAAGCTCGCCATGCCCTGCGTATCATGGTTGGAAAATCGCACACCGAGGGAGCACAGCATGGACTCGATTAACCAAGCCCAAGCCGAACACCATCTTGAAAATTTAAGTGGCGCAAAAGCTATTGAAAAGCTGAAAGAACTAACCAAGGACAGGTCCTGTTTCTTCTGCACAGCTGACGATGGCGGCGCCACCGGCGGCACGCGTCCGATGACTGTGCTTGAAGTCGACGACAATGGCGACCTGTGGTTCCTGAGCGCCAGCGACAGCGTCAAGAACGCGGCCATTGAACGCAGTCCGTCGGTCAAGCTGTATTTCAAGGGATCGGAGCATTCGGAGTTTCTCAGCCTGGATGGCTATGCCACCATCACCCGCGACAAGGAAGTCATCAAGCGACTCTGGAATTTCATGCTCAAGACCTGGTTCACGGAAGGCGAAAACGATGCGCGCATCACGGCCATCAAGGTGACGCCGCACGACGGCTACTATTGGGACACCAAGCATGGCAATGCGGTGGCCGGCATCAAGATCCTGGTCGGCGCCCTCATCGGCAAGACCCTGGATGATTCGATCGAAGGACGAATTGCCCGTTAGCCCCAGCTCACCGTGGGCCTGGGTAGGAGGCGCGAAAAAAACCCTGCGACCGCACAGCGCCGCAGGGAAACAGGAGAAAGCAGATGGCAACTTAGAACTTGGCGCGTACCCCCATGGTCAAATTGCGGCCAGGAAGCGGGGAAATATCCTTGAGGACAGAGGTCGAAGCACGGATATCTTCATTGAGCAGGTTTTTTGCCACGAGAAACCAGGTCAACTCGGCCGTACCCGCGTGGGTCGTGTAAGCGAGGTTGGCATTGACCTGGTTGTATGATGGCGTCGCCTGGTCTTCAAACGTGGCCAGCCGGTCCTGTTCTGCGGCATGCACCAGGGACAGGCCAGCGCGCAAGGGTCCGGCCCGATAGCCGACACTGGCCCCCAAGCGCGTGGCCGGCTGCAAGGGTAGATTGCCGCCATTGACCAGCGCACCGCGCGCCATGTCGGCAAACAGGCGGGCCGACCAGCCTGGGCCCGCATGGTTGAGCGTCAACTCGGCTTCTGCGCCGTGCAGCCTGGCGTCTGCCTGTTCGAAAATGCGTTCGCGAAATTCCCCACCTGGGTTTCCCTCCTCGTCGACCAGTTGTCCGGTGATATGGCCGTAGATGAAGTCGCTCACATTGTTCTGGAACAGGTTGGCTTTCCACTGCAGGTAGCCGCTGGTCTTTTGCACGCTCAACTCCACATTACGTGATACTTCCTTCTTGAAGTCAGGATTGCCAGTGTCGAAAGTCACGGTAGCGTCGTGGGGACCGCCGGAATACAGTTCTTCGGCGGCCGGCGCACGCTGGGCGAGTGACGCAGTCAGGCCCACGGCGTAGCCTGTCACGGGTCGCCATTGCGCGCCCAGGGAGTAGGAACTGAGCTGGAAGCTGCGCGTGATGCTGCTCACGGGCTCGCGCTTGACGTCTTCCAGACGCGCGCCCGCGTCAATGCGCAGCGCGCCGATGTCGATTTCTTCCACTGCAAACAACGCTGTCGAGCTCGAGTGAGTGACCGGCACCGTGTCCGGTCCACCTTCTGCGCTGAGGGCGGAGAAGTGGGTGTTTTCTGTTTGCATGCCGAACGTGCCGTGCCAGTTGCCGATGGGGCGATGCGTCATTTCCCAGCGCGATTCGAGCGCGCGGTTCTTGAAGTTCACTGCCGGGGTGTTGTCGGGATTGAGTTCCGCGTGCCGATAGTCGGTATAACCGATCTTGAAACGCAAGGATTCAATGCCTGAAAACGGACTGTTGATCAGGCTATCGATGTCGTAGCGGGTCTGGTGCTGGTCGATGCGCGAGCCTTCGTCGCTGGGAATGCCATACAGATTGCTCAAGGTCGACACCGAGGCGCCCACATAGCCCCAATTCTCGACCAGGGAGGCGCCAAGTCCAGCCGTCCTTTCGCGCGTGTCCGAATGGGGCAGGCGGCCGCTGGCCGAGGCCGGATCGCCCAGCACCCGGTTGCCCGGAATCTTGTAGTCGTCTGTGTTACGCGCATTGCCATCCAGGTGAACGGCAAGTTTGCCAAATGCGGCGTCTGCGGTTCCGGACAGGCTGCTGCCACTATCGACCGTGCTGTACCGGGTTTCCAGCTGACCGACCGGCGTGGCTTCCAGTGCCGTGGGGATGCGTTCGTTGACGACGTTCACCAGGCCGCCAATGGCGCCCGAGCCGTACAAGAGGGCAGCCGGGCCGCGCAACACTTCGATCTGTTGGGCGATGGCGCCTTCTGCGGCTACCGCATGGTCGTTCGACAAACCGGACACATCGGCAACCGCCATGCCGTTTTCCAGCATCTTGACGCGGGCGCCTTCCAGGCCGCGGATGATAGGGCGCGAGGCCCCTGCGCCAAAGGCCGAAGCGGAAACACCGAGTTCCTGCGACAGGGTGTCGCCCAGTGAATTGCCCAGTTTGTCCCGCAATTCGTCGCCGGACAAGACCTTGGCGGGCGCGAGTATCTGCTCGTTTTCGGTGCCGCGAAACGGCGTTGCGGTGACGATTACCTTGGTGACGTCGGCGTCCTCGGTGGCTGCATGGACCGACGAGGTGAAGACGGAAAGAAGGGCGCTGGCAAGCAGGGTGCGTTGCATATTCATAGATACCTCAAGCATAAAAATAAAAGTGACAGACGAGACAAGACAACCGCTCCGCGGAGCAGTGATGGCTAGCTGTTTGTGATGGGTGCTGCTGTCAGGCGGATGGCGGGGCGCGGGCCTGGAAGGCCGAGATGGCGGTAGCGACCCGCGCGCTTGGCGCGGGCAGGAGGAGGCGGACCCAGCTTGGCAGGGCCAGGGTGAAGCTGGCAGCGCGATTGTTGAGCGCGGAAAACAGCGGTGCATGGGCATGACAGTCCGTGCAGCTGAGCTCGGGCGGCAGCGAGCGCGAGGCTTTGGCGGTGCCCTGGTGCAGATGGCTGTAAGGATGGACCAGGGCGCATTGTTGCGCCCACAGCAGCACCCATGCCAATATGAACCGGCCAAGGAGGCACCGGTGCATGCTTGACACAGCCGCAGCGCGTGGCCTGGCTAGTGACTTCATGGCATACCTTCAACAAATCGTGGACATGAGACGTACACGGCGCATGCGCGCGCGTCGCTCAGCGCAAGGACAGCTTGTTATCAGGCGATGGTGGGTGGTGCGCGGGATTGGAAGACACAGACAGTGCGTGCGCAATCTGACGCTGGCAGCGCGGCGCGCTGGTGGACGGCCTGGCCGTCGAGGTCGGCAATGGCGTACGGCGCGCTGGTGAGCGCGACCGCGAGCGCAGCGAACCCCAGGCATTGCGCGCAGTGCGCTTCGTGGATGTTGTTCTTGGTCGATGAAGACTTGCCGTCGACCTGGGCTGTCTGG
The DNA here is from genome assembly GCA_045810445.1 of Massilia sp. Classification (GTDB taxonomy): domain Bacteria; phylum Pseudomonadota; class Gammaproteobacteria; order Burkholderiales; family Burkholderiaceae_D; genus Telluria_A. The sequence continues at coordinate 7,554 of JBJMVX010000326.1, read as the reverse complement.
CTACCCGCGTCAATACCGTGCGTCATCGCATGCACAAGTGCCGACTGCTGCGTGACAAGCAGCAGCAGCGACAACAGCAGGCGGAAGAACACGGAGCGAATCATTTCAAGCGCGATAGTCAAACGAATACGGATGCCCATTCTAATGGCAAACTGCAAATGCGTGCTGAACTTCCTTGCCGCAGCGCTTCAGTCATAGCGGCGCTGGCATTGCTCGCAATAGAAGGCACGGCGCTGGGTGCGTCCCAGCTTGCCTTTCGAGTAGGGAATCTGGCAGCGCGGGCAGATCGATTTCCTGTGCGCCAGCCAGTGCTGTTTGAGCACGCCAGCCCTTTTCCATTCCAGAAATTCAAAGCTGTATTCGCGGGCCTGCTCGACCAACTGGCGCAGCTTGGGTGCGGGCAGGGCGCCGACGGTTGAGAGTGGATGCACGCGGATGCGAAACAGCACTTCGTTTTTGATGATATTGCCGACGCCGGCAAAAATGTCCTGGTTTAGCAGGGCGTCGCAAACCAGCATGTCGGGCTCGGCCCGCAAACGCTTGCGCGCCAGCGCGGGATCCCATTCGGGCGCCATGATATCGCTGCGCCAGTCATACGCCGCGTCCACGTCGGCATCGATCTGACGCACCGAACTGGCGTAGAAATTGAGTTCGCCACCCTTTGCAAACTGCAGCGACAGGCGCGGCTTGCTGTCCTTGCGTTCATCGATGCGGTAACTGCCAAAGAGCAGGAAATGGATGCGCAAGGCGGTGTTGGGCAGCACGATCAAAAACTGCTTGCCGTAGCTGCGGATTGCCTTGACGCGTTTGCCTTGCAGGCTGGCCATATCGACCGCCTTGGCACTGCCTTCCGCGTGAACAATGGTCTTGCCGACAAAGCGCTGCGTTTCTTCACGCAACATTACAAGGGTGGGGCCTTCGGGCATGGGATGCACCTCCTGCCCTTATTCTGACCAGAAAACGCGTGTGGAAATGTTCGGGGGCTAACCTTGGGCGCAATTGGCAGCCCCATCAACTTGCATCAGGGCCGCTGCTTTTCATCTAGCCGCAAGGTCAAGACCCGCACGCCACTGCTGGTGACCGCTACCGTGTGCTCGAATTGGGCCGACAGCAGGCCATCGTCGGTGACGACAGTCCAGCCATCGTCAAGCGTGCTTACCTCATGCTTGCCCTGGTTGATCATCGGTTCGATGGTAAACACCATGCCTTCGCGCAGCACCAGCCCGGTTTTTGGTTTTCCCCAATGCAGCACCTGCGGCGCCTCGTGCATTTCGCGGCCTATGCCATGCCCGCAATATTCCCTGACCACCGAGTAGCCGTGTTGACGCGCATGCTGCTCGATTGCATGACCGACGTCACCCAGTCGCGCGCCTGGTCGGACCGCCTTGATGCCTTTCCACAGCGCCTCGTAAGTCACCTGTACCAGGCGTTTTGCCGGCGCTGCCACCTCGCCCACCAGATAGGTTTTGCTGGAGTCCGCCATGTAATCGTCTTTTTCCAAGGTGATATCAAAATTGACGATGTCGCCGCTGTGCAGGATGTCTGCGTTCGACGGCACGCCGTGGCATACCACCTTGTTTGGGGAGGCGTTCAAGGCGTAGGCATAGCCATACTGGCCCTTGCTGGCAGGACGGGCCTTCAGTTCGTCGACGATGAAACGTTCGACTTCATCATTGACTGCCATGGTGGACATGCCAATCAAGTTCATCTGGTCCACATGGGCAAAGACCGCTGCCAACAACTTGCCCGATTGCGCCATCAAGGCGATTTCGTCAGGTCGTTTGATCATGCCGATGCCACCCGCACTGCCTGGGCCACCACGCCCGCCGCTCGCAACTCCTGCGCGACCAGGTCGTTGAAACTTTGGGTCGGGTTCATTTCGCACAGCATGCCAATCTTGATCCAGAACGCGGCCTGGCCGTTGATCGAGCGGCAGGAAACCACGCTCGCCTTACGCAGATGATCGTGCAGATCATCATCAATATTCACTATACCCACACTACACTCCACCTTGTTATCGTATACGAATCATATACGCGACATAGTCTCTTGTGCAAGGCTTCGAGCCAATATCGCGCTCTTCCTCGCACTTGATGGTGGACGAACAAGCTTGTCAATCTATATACTGCCGCAAAGCAATTAATTCCAGATAGAAAGGTTTCACATGGTTAGCAAGGCAGTAGCGTGGTCGACCGCCCTCACATTGAGCACCCTGTTGGCAGGCTGCGGGGGTGGCGGCAGCGGCAGTTCCGCGACTCAAGGGCCCGCTGGTGACACCCAGGCGCGTCCGCTGACAGTCAGCGCGATCGAGTTCGCACAAACCCATGTGCTACTCGAGGCTGGCCTCTCCTGGAGCACCGCCCACGACAGCCAATCCTTGCACCTGGTGGGAAACCGGGATGCTCTGGCCATGGTGGACATCGCTCAGACGGACGTGAACGCCCCGCAACTGCAGGGCTGGCGCAATGGGGTCCAGCTTGGGAGCCTGCCGCTCAATGCTCCCTCGGCCTTGCCGGCCACCGAAGCGGGCGGCCAGGCCTACGCCAGCAAGCGTTGGTCGGTTAGCGTGCCCGGCAGCTGGATGGCGTCCGGTACGCAATTCAAGGTCGTCGCCGCCAATTACACAAGCAGCGCAGCAGCGACGCCCGCGATTGGCCTGGATAGCGAACTGGCCCTGCATGTCCTGCCCTTTTATTTGTTTGGCGCCAACGATGTCAACACCCAAGCGTTTGCCGTGACCAAGGCGCCGTCCGCAGCCCAGCAGGACGAGTTGCTGGCGAAGTTGCCGCTTTCAAAACTGCAGGTCGATACCGTGGGCCGTATCGATTGGTCCAACCTGGTCGTCCCGCCACGGGCCGACAGCGCCGGGCTTGCCCAGCCTGCTTACGTGCTGACTTCGATGGATCAGCAAAAGGATGGCTATGCGGCCATGTCGGCCGTGCTCGATTTGCTCGGTGGAATACGCTCGGCCAATGGTGAGGGGCCGACCAGCAATGCCTACTATGCTCCCTTGCTGGCCATCGATGTCGCGAGCGGGCGCTACCATGCACCAGGCGGCGGCCTGGGCACCGTGGGGGGCGGCACGGCTGTGGCGGACTACAGTTTTGGCGGTGCCACCATCCACGAACTGGGGCATGCCTTTGGCCTGCAGCACGCAGGCGGCGCCTATGATGACGGCAGCTATCCCTATCCGGCCGGTAGCCTGAAGGGCTCGGTCTGGGGCTACGACACGGTGCGCAAGCAGTTTCTCGATGTGCTCATTCCCGTTGGCGCCAACAGCTACGCCAACTGTGCCAACACGCGCCAGCGCGATGCGGGCGGACACTGTTACAAGCAGGACCCCATGCAAGGGGGCGCGGGCGACCAGGCCCCGGGGTTTGCCTACACCATGTTTTCCGATTTTTATGCGGGCAAGATCCAGCACTGGTTCGAAGGCACGACCAGCATCAACACTGATGGCAGCCACGCGTTCGATAGCGGTCGCTTCGTCCCCGATGCCGCCTCGGCAAGCGGGTACAGCCGCTGGGACAGCATCGCCAAGGCGCGCGTGCCCGTATCAGCCACCAGCACACCCAACAAGGGCTTGTACGGTAGTATCAACCAGGGCTTGCCGATCCAGACCAAGGTCGCTGTACATGTGATCGCAATTACCATGAGCAAGGCTGGCACCCCAGGGGCCACCCAGATTTATCCGCCGCTCGCGCGCACCGGCAGTCTGGTGCAGATGTTCGACCCGACCAGCCCCCAGGACTTGCAGGCGATTGCGGCCAATACCGGCACCTACCCCTGGTATTGCCACGCCAGCGGTTGCGATTACACGGTTCGCGTGACCTACGCGGACCGCTCGCAGATTCACCGCGTGCTCAGTGGCGGCTTTCGCGACTGGTTCAAGCCAACCGGCGCCTTCTCGGCCTCGACCAGCGACCCGATCAGCGGCACCAGTTTCGCTTCCTGGGTGATCAATGTCCCTGGCAGCAAGGCCATCAGCAAGATCGAATTGCTCGATACGCCCATGGTGTGGAATGGCATGCCGGCCATTCCCATCGTGCTCGCTAGTCGCTGATTCAAGTCGGCGGCTTTTCCTGGGCGGCGACTGTTTCTTCCTTGAGCTTGCGCTCTTCCGAAATCTCGACGGCGATGCCGGCCGCCGCCTCGGCGCTCATGCCGTCGGTGCGGCGCAGGTATTCAGCCTCGCCCAGGCGGTCGTGACGCTGGACCGCCAATTCTTCCGGCTGCACGGTTTCGCCTGGCAAGTCCACCTTCAATTCGTCGATCAACATCAGGAGGGTCGCTGCCACGGGCAGGGCCAGCAGGGCGCCACCAATGCCGTACAGCGAGCCGCCCGTGATCAGGGCAAAGAGCACGATCGAGGATGGCAGGCGCAGGGAGCGGCCATACACCAGCGGTATCAGGATGCGGCTTTCGAATTCTTCGTAGCACAGCAGGAGCACACCGACCACGGTCGCGGCCACGCTGCCCACTGCCAAGGCGGCCAGCACTGCCGGGATGATGGTGAGGAAAATGCCAACGAAGGGCAGCACGTCGGCAAGGCCACCGAAGGCCGCAATGGCAATCGCGTTGGGCACGCCGCAAGCGGTGAGCAAGATAAACAGGAAAACAGCCATCAGCACGCAGGTGATGACCTGGCCGCGCACATAGCCGCCGACGATGGTTTCAAGGTGCAGGAGGATGCGCGAGAGCTTGATGTGATGGGCCCGCGGCACCACCGCAAAGAGGGCACCACGCAGGCGGTCGCGGTCTATCATGATGTAGAGCGCCAGGAAGAACGACCCGGCTCCGTAGGCCACGATTTCCAAGACATTCTTCGAAAAGGCCACCGCTTCCGCACTGTAGGACTTGAACAAGGCGGAATAGTTCAGGTGACGCAAGCCTTCCGCGAGCGAGCGGGTCAGTGGATAGGACCCTAGGAACTTGATCAGGCGGGCGCGTAGCTCCGGCTCCTGCTGTACCAGGCTGGCCACTTGCATGACAAAGGGCGGCACCGTGAACACGCACAGGGACACCATGACCACCAGCAGCGCGGTAAAGACCATGGCAATGCCGGCAAGACGGGGCACCTTGCGCCTTTCCAGCCACGATACGGCAGGGGCGAGTGTTCCGACGAGCATCATCGCTGCCACCAGCACAAACAAGACCGGGACCAGTTTGGCAAACAAGGCTAAGCCCAGCACCATCAGCACAATGGTCACCAGGGTCGATTGGGCGATTTCAACGCGCAAGGTGCGCTTGCGCGGGCGTGCCGGCAGGGCGTGAGCGACGAGTTCTGTGGGTTGCGGCATGGTGCACTTTCCTGGGCTGGCGACAGGTCCAGCATGCGGTAAATTCCTGGCGGCATCTGTACGCTTGCGCACGTAGAGCCCGCGGCCCCCGGCTTCCCGGTCGGGGAGGGCGCTGCGGTGGGCTGGCGCACATACGCCAGGTCCCAAATCGGCGAAGCTGGTGGCTGGGCGCGGAGGCAGAATGGACCAGTTACTCGATTTGTTGCAATGGCCTGCGATGGGGGTGACCGTGGCGGCGGCCCTGCTGGTGGGCTCGCGCCACCACGGCGCTCGCCGCTGGGGCTTCTGGGTTTTTTTGCTCAGCAACGTGCTGTGGATAGTCTGGGGCTGGCACGACCACGCGTTCGCCCTGATCGTGTTGCAGCTATGCCTGGCGGCGACGAATATCCGGGGCGCGCGCAAAAACACGGATGCGCACGATGCCTGATCCTGGTTTTCCGCGCGGAATTTCCGCCATTTCTTCTACCATCGAAGAAAACAGGCGAGAGTTCACGATGCAGAAATGGCCCCAACAAATCTGGCTGGTGCGGCACGGGCAAAGTGCCGGCAATGTCGCGCGCGACGCGGCAGAGGCCGCCGCCATGCTGACCATCGATATTGCCGAGCGCGACATGGACGTGGCGCTATCGGATCTTGGCCGGCAACAAGCCAGGGCCTTGGGCGGCTGGTTTGCCGCTCTGCCAGCCGAGCAGCGGCCCAGCGTGCTGCTGTATTCCCCGTATCTGCGTGCCCACCAGACGGCCCAGGAAATCCTGGCCCAGCTTCCCGAGGACAGTGACCGTGATGGTTCGGCTTCCCATCACAGCATCATCGAGGTGCCCGATGAGCGCTTGCGTGAAAAGGAGTTCGGCATCGTTGACCGCCTGACACCGCTTGGCATCGCCCAGCGCTTTCCCGAATTGGCCGAGCAGCGCAAGCACGTGGGCAAATTCTACTTTCGCCCGCCTGGCGGGGAAAGCTGGTGCGACGTGATCCTGCGCCTGCGCAGCCTGCTTGAAACCATCACCCGCGAGTACGCCGGCGAGCGCGTGCTCATTGTCAGCCACCAGGTCATCGTCAATTGCTTTCGCTATCTGCTCGAACGGCTCGATGAAGCGCACATTCTGGCCATCGATCGCGCTGCGGACGTGCCCAATTGCAGTGTGACGGACTATGCTTTCGATCCGGCCTCAGGCAAGCACGGCAAGCTGGTGCTGGGCAAGATGAATTTTGTCGCGCCGCTGCAGGAGACGGGCGTAGCGGTCACGGCGCCACCGGATCGGCAAGCGGCGCCAAGGTCCTGACATGCCAAGCCCAATTACTCCCGACATGCTACGGGCTTGGCCGCTGCCCATGCCCTCGCCCGATGGCGACAAGGAGGCGCGCGGCCACGCCTTGATCATTGGCGGCTCGGCGCAAATGCCAGGGGCGGTGCTGCTCGCTGCGAATGCGGCCTTGCGGGCAGGGGCCGGCAAGCTGAGCGTCGCAAGCCCGGCCTGCGCGGCCCTTGCACTCGGTATTGCCTTGCCCGAAGCGCGGGTATGCGGCCTGGCCGAAACGGCGCAGGGCGGTCTGGTGCTGGAACACAGTGCGGCGCTGACCTGGAGCGGCGAGGTGGACGCGATCCTGATCGGACCTGGCATGTGCGACGAAGCTGCCACCATCGCCCTGGTGCGGCAGCTGCTGGCACATCTGGCTGCGCACAAGCCAGAGATTCCCGTGATTCTCGATGCCATGGCCATGAAGGCGGTGGGTGCCGATGTGGGGCTTCATGCGCACCTGCTCTTGACGCCGCACGCGGGCGAATTGGCGGGATTGAGCGGGGCAGAAAAAGACGACATTGCCGCTGCGCCTGAGCCGGCGGCTCGCGAAGCGGCCCGGCGCTGGCAGGCAACCGTTGCCCTCAAGGGCGCGTTGACCATCATTGCCAACCCGGCCGGGGAGACCTGGTCGCATCAGGGCGGCAACGTGGGACTGGCCATTTCCGGCTCGGGCGATGCGCTTGCCGGCATCATTGTCGGCCTGGCAGCACGGGGCGCCCCACTGGCGCAGGCCGCCTGCTTTGGCGTGGCCGTCCACGCAGCCGCGGGCGAGCAATTGGCGCAACGGGTGGGGCCCCTTGGTTATCTGGCGCGCGAAATTGCCGACGAAGTGGCAGCGCGCCTGTGCGCCCTGCTACCGGACGACGCCGCATGAGCGCGCCTGCGCCAGAGCAGCAGACCCTGGGTCTGAAGGACGAAATGCACATGATCCTGGAAGAGGCGCGCATGGTATT
>JBJMVX010000325.1:0-15083 GCA_045810445.1 Massilia sp. | reverse complement strand
CATTCGTGATCCCGATTTTGCATAACCGCCGCGGCCAGCTGGTGCTCGACACGGTGCTGACCGACCCCGAACAGATCACCATCCTGTTTTCGTTCACGCGCGCCTACTTCCTGGTCGACATGGAAGTGCCCTCGGCTTATGTGCAGTTTTTGCGCACCCTGTTGCCACGCAAGCCGCGCAGCGAGATCTACACCATCCTCGGCTTGCAAAAGCAGGGCAAGACCCTGTTCTACCGCGACTACCTGCAGCACCTGAAGCACACTTCGGACCGCTTTGAAATTGCGCCCGGCATCCGCGGCCTGGTCATGCTGGTGTTTGCCCTGCCCTCGTTTCCCTATGTGTTCAAGGTCATCAAGGATTTCTTTCCACCGCCCAAGGAAACCACGCGCGCCCAGATCAAGGAAAAATACCTGCTGGTGAAGAACCACGACCGCGTGGGCCGCATGGCCGATACCCTGGAGTATTCGAACGTGGCCTTCCCGCTTGAGCGCTTTTCGGAAGAACTGATCGCCGAGCTGATGCACCACGCGCCGTCCCTGGTCGAATTCGAGCAAGACCGCATCATCCTGCGCCACCTCTACATCGAGCGGCGCATGGTGCCGCTCAATATGTTCCTCAGCAATGCGGAACAGGCCGGCAAGGATGACTTGATCGAACATGGCGTTGTCGAATACGGCAATGCGATCAAGGAACTGGTGGCCGCCAATATCTTCCCTGGCGACATGCTGTACAAGAACTTCGGCGTGACCCGGCATGGGCGCGTGGTGTTCTACGATTACGATGAGATCGAATACATCACCGACTGTCATTTCCGCAGCATTCCCGAGCCGCGCAATGAAGAAGATGAAATGGCGGCCGAGCCCTGGTACCCGATCGGCAAGCACGACGTGTTCCCTGAACAACTGGGCCGCTTCTTGCTGGGCAACGCCAAGATCCGGCGCTATTTCATGCAGCACCATGCTGACTTGCTGAGCAAGGATTTCTGGCAGGCGCGCAAGCAACGCATCATGGACGGCCACATCGAGGACGTCTTCCCGTATCCGCAACAAATCCGTTTTTGCAATCAGAACCAGGGCGTCAACCCGGCGCCCGCCTTGCCCACTTATCTGGAGAACCTGAACAATGAATGATCCTGTCGTTATCGTGGGCGCAGCCCGCACCCCCATGGGCGCCTTCCAGGGCGATTTTTCCAGCAAGTCCGCCAACGACCTGGGCGCGGTGGCCATTGCCGCTGCTGTCGCGCGCGCGGGCGTGGACCCGAGTCTGGTCGAGCACGTCTACATGGGCAACTGCCTGATGGCAGGCCAGGGCCAGGCGCCAGCGCGCCAGGCAGCCATCAAGGGCGGCCTGCCTTTGTCGGCAGGGGCTGTGACCCTGTCCAAGATGTGTGGCGCGGCCATGCAGGCCACCATTTTTGCCCACGACACCATCCTGGCTGGCAGCGCTGACGTGGTTGTGGCCGGCGGCATGGAATCGATGACCAATGCGCCCTACCTGGTGCCCAAGGCACGTGGCGGCTACCGCATCGGCCACGGCATGATGTTCGACCACATGATGTATGACGGCCTAGAAGACGCGTATTCGCGCAATGAAAAAACCGGCGAAGGACGCTCCATGGGCACCTTCGGCGAAGAATGCGCCGCCAAGTACAGCTTCACGCGCGAAGCCCAGGATGCGTTTGCGATTGCCTCGGTGCAGCGTGCCCAGCAGGCCAGCAAGGATGGCAGCTTCAAGTGGGAAATGGCGCCAGTGACCGTCAGCGGCCGTGGTGGCGACACCGTGGTCGAGACCGACGAAGGCCCGCTCAAGGCCAAGCTCGACAAGATCCCGACCTTGCGCGCTGCCTTTGCCAAGGATGGCACCATCACGGCCGCCTCCTCGTCCTCGATCAACGATGGCGCCGCTGCCCTGGTCTTGATGCGCGAATCGAAAGCGAAGGAACTGGGCTTGACCGTGATCGCCAAGATCGTTGGCCACGCCACCTTCGCGCAAGCGCCCAACCTGTTCACCACGGCGCCCGTCGATGCCATGAAAAAGTTGTTCGCCAAGACCGGCTGGAGCGCCAAGGACGTGGACCTGTTCGAAATTAACGAAGCCTTTGCCGTGGTGCCCATGGCTGCCATGCACGAGCTCGACATCTCGCACAGCAAGGTCAACATCCACGGTGGCGCCTGCGCCCTGGGCCACCCGATTGGCGCCTCCGGCGCGCGCATCATTGTCACCCTGCTGGGCGCCTTGAAGAAGACCGGCGGCAAGCGCGGCGTGGCCTCGCTGTGCATTGGTGGCGGCGAAGCGACTGCCATGGCCATCGAAATGGCGTAATTGCCGAAAACGGCAGGTCTGACTCCGACGCTGGGGAAAGACCTTGCCGACCATGTGAAGGAAGGCATATGCCGACTGCTTTGATTATTGGCGCTTCGCGCGGCATTGGCCTGGAACTGGTGCGCCAGTATCTGGGCGATGGCTATCGCGTAATTGCCACCGCCCGTACTGAGGCCGATTGCAAGCGCCTCGCGGCCATGCACGCCCACGCCTATCAGCTGGACGTCACCGACGTCGCTTCCATCGGCGCCCTGGGCTGGAATCTGGACGATGAAAAACTCGATCTGGCAATCCTCAACGCCGGGGTGTTCGGCCCGCGCCACGCCAGTTTTCCCACGGCCGAAGAATTCGATCTGGTGATGCACACCAATGTGCTCGCGGCCATGCGCTTGCTACCCATCGTCGCGCCCCTGCTGTGCGCCCAGCGCGGCAAGCTGGCCGTGATGTCCTCGGCCATGGGCTCCATGGGTGCGCGCACCCAGTCCAATGCCACTTTGTACCGTGCCAGCAAGGCCGCCCTGAATTCTGTGCTTACCGATGCGGCCATTGCCTACGGTCCCCAAGGCGCCACCTGCGTGGCCCTGCACCCGGGCTGGGTCAAGACCGACATGGGCGGACCCGGCGCCGAACTCGAGATTGCCACCAGCGTGACAGCCATCCGCGCCACGCTTGCTGCCCTGGACCACAGCGCCAACGGCAGTTTCCTCGAACACGACGGCACGCCCGTTCCCTGGTAAGACCACCTGAAGAGACCTTATGATATTGACCGACGAACACCAGATGATCCGTGACGCCCTGCGCAGTTTTTCGCAGGAGCGCCTGGCGCCCAATGCCGCGCGCTGGGACAAGGAACACTACTTCCCGCAGGCCGAACTGAAAGAGCTGGCAGCGCTCGGCGCCTTTGGCGTGGCCGTGCCCGAGGAACTGGGTGGCGCAGGCCTCGACTATGTGTCCCTGGCGCTGGTGCTCGAAGAAATCGCCGCCGGCGATGGTGGCACCTCGACCATCATTTCGGTCAATAACTGCCCCGTGTGCAGCATTGCCATGATGTATGCCAACGATGCCCAGAAAGAGCAGTGGCTGCGCCCCCTGGCCCAGGGCCAGATGCTGGGCGCCTTCGCGCTGACCGAGCCGCATACCGGCAGCGATGCCGCCGCGCTGCGCACCACGGCCACCCGCGATGGCGAGCACTACGTCATCAATGGCACCAAGCAGTTCATCACCAGCGGCAAGTACGCTGATGTGGCCATCGTGATGGCAGTGACCGACAAGGCAGCGGGCAAGAAGGGCATCAGCGCCTTCTGGGTACCCACCAACACGCCTGGTTACATCGTCGCGGGCCTGGAACAGAAGATGGGCCAGCATTCCTCGGACACGGCGCAAATCCTGTTTGACAACTGCCGCATTCCAGCCGAAAACCTGATCGGCGCTGAAGGCCAGGGTTACAAGATCGCGCTCTCGGGCCTGGAAGGCGGTCGCATCGGCATTGCCTCGCAATCGGTGGGCATGGCGCGCGCCGCCTTCGAAGCGGCCCTGCATTATGCGCGCGAACGCGAAAGCTTCGGCCAGCCCATTTTCAATCACCAGGCCGTGCAATTTCGCCTGGCCGACATGGCCACCCAGATCGAAGCGGCGCGCCAATTGATACGCCACGCGGCCTCGATGAAGGATGCCGGCCTGCCCTGCCTGAAAGAGGCTGCCATGGCCAAGCTGTTCGCTTCCGAAATGGCCGAGAAGGTGTGCTCGGACGCGATCCAGGTCCACGGTGGCTATGGTTACGTGAGCGACTTCCCGGTCGAGCGCATTTACCGTGATGTGCGCGTGTGCCAGATTTACGAAGGCACCAGCGACATCCAGAAGATCCTGATCGCGCGCGCCCTATGAGCGAGCACACGCTGACGATACGCAAGGCGGTGCGCGCCGACCTGCCTGTCTTCTTTGTGTACCTGAACGACCATCTGCAGGACAACGGCATAGGCGCCACCGCGCGCTTCATGCCGCTCGCGCGCACCGAGTCGCGCTTCTCGCCCGAGAAGGAAGCCGCTTTTCGGGCCGGCATGGAGACCCCGGTCAGCCACGCGGGATGGCGCCGCCTGTGGCTGGCCCTGACGCCCGATGGAAGCATTGCCGGCCATATCGACCTGCGGGCGCGCCCGGAAAAAGCCTGCGCACACCGCGCCTTGCTGGGCATGGGCGTGCAGCGCGATTTTCGCCGCCAGGGACTGGGCGCGCGCCTGGTCGAGGTCGCCTGCGCCTGGGCCGAGGCAGAGAAGCTTGCCTGGATCGACCTGGAAGTCTTGTCGGGCAACACTGCCGCACGCCAGTTGTACGCGCGCACCGGCTTCACCCAGATGGGAGAATTTGCCGACATGTTCCGCATTGATGGCGAGGCCCTGGGCTACACCTTCATGTCGCGAAAGATATTGTAGTTTTTTGCAACTTTTTTACACGCGCCAGCTTAGAATGGGCCTTTTCCTCACCGAAGAGTGTCCCTTGAAGCCAGCCATCGTCTTGCTCTCCCTATTCAGCCTGCATGCCGCGTACGCGGCCAGCCCGGAAGCCACCATCGGCAAGGACGACTGCAAGGTCATCAATCCCCATCCCATCGGGCGCGAATCGGTCACCTGGACCGGTCCCTGCAAGGACGGTTTCGCCGAGGGTGTGGGCAAGCTATCCTGGTTCCTTGACGGCGAGCTCAGGTCCGAATACGAGGGCGGCATGCAAGGCGGCCGATACCACGGCGCCGGCTATCGGCGTGAGGTCGATGGCGACCAGTACGAAGGGCAGTTCGTCAACGGCAAGCTCAACGGAACCGGCACCAAACTTGCGCTCGATCGCAGCCGCTATGACGGGCAATGGAAGGACGGTCTCATGGACGGCGAGGGCACCATGCGCTACGCCCTCGGTGGCAGTTATGCCGGGCAGTGGAGGCATGGAAAGTTCAACGGTCAGGGCAAAGCGACCTACATCGGCGGTCAGGTCGTGGAAGGCGAATTTGTCGATGGCTTGCCAGTCGGCCAGGAAAAACCTGTCGCACCCAGCAAGGAAAAGTTCATGATGAAGGGGGATTCCACTTACTATGGAACCTCGATTCCCAAGCCTGGTGTCGGCCCCAGCCCGGTGCCGTTTCGTGCCTCATGGGACGCCCTGACCCCGCCGCAGCGCAGCGCAGTACGCGGAAGTTTTCCCATGCTTCATCCTGAGGACGAGCCGCCCTATCCAGAGCGTGGCACCAGCGACTTGCTCAACTGGTTGCGCAAGGGCCAGCACGAGGTCCTGGTCGAAGGGGTATTACGTGTCAATGTCATGATCGACAGCAGCGGTACACCGTCCGAAGTGAAGGTGTTCAGCTCCCCCTCGCCTGCCATGACCCAGTTTGCCGGCTACGTGCTGATGAAAGAGAAATTCAAGCCTGGACTGTGTGCGGGGGCGCCTTGCGCCATGGGCTACCCTCTCAGTGTGAAGTTCTCGGTAGAAAACTAGTGCAGCGCCACTTCCCAGCGCGAACGTCCTTGCAGACGCCCACCTACGATCAACCTTGTTCTCCCCATGAGTTTCCCGTGAAATCCATCTTTAGCATTCTCTGCCTGTTTCTCACTGCCACCGCCCACGCTGCCAATTCCGATGCCAGCAACGCCACGCAGGAATGCAAGATCATCAATCCACATCCTGTTGCCGGCGAAACGGTGACCTGGAGCGGCGCCTGCAAAGATGGCTACGCTGAAGGCGAGGGCACGCTGGAATGGTTGGCGAAGGGCGTGGCGCGTACGCATTTCGAAGGCACCCTGGTGCGCGGGCGCTATCAGGGTCAGGCCTATCTTCGCGTTGCCGATCGCTATCAGTTCGACGGCAGTTTTGTGGACGGCGAGCGTCACGGCAAGGGCACCGAGCTGCAGATCGACTTAACCCGCTACGAAGGCAACTGGAAGCATGGCCAATTCGACGGCGAGGGCAGTGCCACGTTTGCCAACGGTGGCAGTTACGTCGGCCAGTGGAAGGACGGGAAAGTTCACGGCCATGGCAAGCTGACCTATACCAGCGGCAAAGTTGTGGAAGGCGAATTTGTCGCGGGACTGCCTGCGGGCCAGAGCGCAGCGCCAGCGCCCGGAGCTGCCCCTGCAGCGCGCCATCGCTTGCTCGACATGGACAGCTCAGGCCCGCCGGCAACCGTTGCCAACAGCAACATACCGTTTCGCCGCAGTTGGTCCAGCATGAGCGCGCAGGAACAAGCGAGCGTGCGCGAGGCCTACGGCGCCCTGAGCGAGGACGACGAGCCACCGTATCCGGCGCGCGGTGTGGCCGCCATGTACCAAGGCTTCGCAGAAGGCCAGGGCATTGTGCAGGCAAAGGGTCTGCTGCGCATGAACGTGACTATCGACAAGAACGGCGCCCCCGTCAAAACACGCATATTCGCCACGCCCGATGCCGCACTGGCGAAGTACGCCGCGATCATTGTGATGAATGAAAAGTTCAAGCCAGCCCTGTGCGCCGGCATCCCGTGCGAGATGATCTTTCCGATCAGCGTCATCTTTGGCACGAGGCTCTAGGGCAGCGTTTAGGGCGCTGTGAGCACCCAGCTCATGGTCCCGTGTCCAGCCGCCAGCGGCATCTGCGGCGGCGCTTCGAACGGGGCGTAGGCCGCTCCCGCTTGCGCTGCCGGCAGCGTTGGCCTAGGCGCGAGCAACAAGTTTGGCGCAATCACCACACAGGGATGACCTGACTGCACGGCAATGTGACGCAAGGCGTCCAGAAACTCGCGCGCCACGCCGCAGGCCAAGCGCGGCGCGCCCACCGGGGCGTCATCGCAACTGATGCTGCGCCCGTGGGCGGCGGCGCCAAAACGGGCCGCAAACCAGGCGTCGCAATAACGCCGCGCGCCGGCGTCGTACATCAGCGCGTCACTCCAGGGCAGCATGGTGATCTCGCACCAGCGCGCGTCGATGGCCAGCGCCAGCGGCGCGCCGCGCAAGGTAATGCCCGCCTGGGCCAGATAATTGCGCAAGGCTTCCAACGCCGCGCTGCGCCCGCCATCGGCGCCAGATGCCGCCAAACGCATCTCGCTATGCGCGACCACCCGTGCACCGCTGCGTACTTCGGCGCTCAACAAATCCGGTCCCAGCTGCACGCAGACGGTGCGCAGGCCGAACGGTTCGCTCAAGGACATCATGACATCCTCCTCGCGGAAAATTGGGTAGACCAAAAAAAAGAGCCCCGGACCAGGCCGGAGCTACAGGGAAAAGGACGGCTTGCGCCGTCCTGTTTCATACAGCGATTACTGGGTCAGTACGCTGACTTTGTCGATCACGAACGAGGTTTGCAGCGACGAATCTTCGGTCATGGCAAACGACAGGGTCACGGTCTGGCCTTTGTATGGCAGCAGGTTGAACGAACGCAGCTGGTAACCCGTTGCCTTGTTGGCGTTCGAGTAAGTTGCCAGGGTGCCGAGCACGGTACCGGACGAGTTTTTCACCGTTACAACCAGTTTGTCGTAGGCAGTCGTACCCGATTCAGCGGTATCGATGTGCATCTGGAAGGTCAGGTTAGCCGACGTCGCAGCGGCAGGAATCACCACAGCCTGGGTCAGGGTTTCGGTAGCGGTCGTGCCGTTGCCACCGAGCCAAGCGAAACGCGTACCTTCGTAGGCGGTCTGGCCGCTGTAGGCGCCGATCACGCCGGTGGTGCCAGCCCAGCCGGTAGTGCCGCTTTCAAAGCCGCCGTTGGTGATGCGCTCCACTGGCAAGCCGGTGGTGCCCACGGTCAGGGTGGCGTTCGAGCTGGTAGCCGACGTTGGCGTGGTAGCCGAATCGGTCACTTTGACGCTGAACACGGCGCCGTTGTCGGCCGTTTGTGCGGTCAGGCTGTACGAAGCCGAGGTTGCGCCAGCGATGTCAACACCGCCGCGTTTCCACTGGTATTTGTACGGAGCCGTACCACCGGTTGCGGTAACCGAGAAGTTGGCAACCGAGCCAGCTGCTACGGTGACGTTCGCAGGCTGCGAGCTGATCGAAACGCCAGCTGGCGGCGTGCCGGTTTCGTCGATGTCGGCACCCACGTTAATGGCAGCATAAGCGCGCTGGACGGCGATGGCTTCTTTCGAGTTCGCGCCGTACAGTTCGGTTGCAGCGGCCAGTACCTTGGTGCGTGCATCAGCGTAGTTGGTCGATGCAGTGAACTTGGTGGTCAAGGCCTTGAACCAGATGCGATAAGCGTGGTCATTGCCGATACCGGTCATGGCCGCTGGCGACTTGGTCAGGTACTGGCTGTAGTAGTCCGAGCTCGACGAGGAGTTCGAACCTTGCGACAGGAAGTAGAACATGCGGTTGTTCGGGCCGCTCGAGTAGTGA
Source organism: Massilia sp. (assembly GCA_045810445.1). Lineage (GTDB taxonomy): Bacteria > Pseudomonadota > Gammaproteobacteria > Burkholderiales > Burkholderiaceae_D > Telluria_A. Next base: position 6,417 of record JBJMVX010000325.1, on the reverse strand, counting down.
ACGTCCAGGTTCTTGATCGTGCTGCTCCAGGCGTTCGGGCTGCTGCCGTCCAGGCTAGGCTTGTACATCCAGCGCAGTGGTTGGCCGGTTTTCGAGATTTCCACGCCCATTTTCCAGTCGTTGCCGCCTGGTACGGTGGTGCCGGTGCCGCCATTGCGTGCGTAGGCTTCCACCATTTCGCCGCCGATGTCCGAGTTGGACTCGTTCAGGCCACCCGATTCGCCGCTGTAGGTCAGGTTCGAGGTCGCTGCGGTCACGCCGTGCGACATTTCGTGGCCGATCACGTCGATCGAACCCAAGCTCTTGAACGAGCTACCGTCGCCAATGTACATGCAACGGCAGCTGTCGTCGTAGTAAGCATTGTCGTAGGCGGTGTTCACGTGCGCAGCGATCGAGGTCGCGGTGTTGTTACCGTCCAGCGACTGCCAGCCCAACACGTTTTTCAACATGTCGTAGGTGTTCATCAGACCCCACATGGCATTGACTGCCGCGGTCTGGCCGTTGGCGTTGGTGGTGCTGCCGCCAGCGATGTACTGCTGACCGTCACCCCAGGTGTTGGTGGTGTTGGTGTAGATCGAGCCGGAGCTGGCGGTGTGGTTGGCGTTGGTGATGGCCATCGCGCCGTAGGTGCCGCCGGTACCGCGGGTGGCATCTTTCATGCTGTAGGTCGAGCCCGACAGGGTGGTGCTGATAGGCACGGTGCCGTTGTACTGGCTGTTACCGGTGCCGACCACGGTCTGCAGGTTGTTCCACTGCTTGATGACGTGGCCGTCTTTGGCGCTGACGATGGTGTCATGGTAGATCGCCTTGTCGCCACTGACCATACGGGTCTTGACGACGTAGGCCAGCTCGTAACCCGTAACTTTGTCGATCAGATCAACAGCGTTCAGCTGGGCTTCTGGTTTGTTCTCGGCACCCGGAGCGCGCACGGAGGTGACGATAGGGAAGATCACCAGTTCAGCCGATGGAGGCGCGTGGTGCGAGGCACCAGGAGCGACCGAACGGACCACCTTGTCGATGGCAGCGCCAGCGGCCAGCGTTGGGGTCACGTCGAAATTGGAGGTCTTGGCAGCCATCAGATTGCTGTTGCCGCCGCCCAGGCCCGAACGGCGGTCAGAAATCGACTCGCTCACGATCTGGCCAGCTGCGTTGGTCACAACGACCGACTCCGACTGGAATACGCGCACGCCTTTGTAGGTGTGGTCGGCGCGGGTGATGGTGTGACCGTCGACGCCTGGGTGACGGGCGGCAATGGCAAAGCCATGGTTTTGATCGAGGCCGTGGCTGCCGCGGGTAGCGGTCAGTTGGGCGATCAGTGCGTTAGCCTGTTGTGGCGTCGCTTGTGCTGCTGGGCCGGCCATCATCTGGTCGGCGGCGACTGCCTGGGTACCCATGAACAAAACGGCGATCGACGCAGCGAGCATTGTCTTCGGAAAATTCATTATTTCTCCAATTGATAGATCATAGTTAGTCTAGTTTTATGTGGTCCACGTAAAGCTCCGGTGGCCTCCCGAGTGCACCAGCCTTGTGGTCCGGAGAACGCGAGATCATGGACACTATTCCCCTGTCTGCGACATGTCAAAATTCTCCATAATTTAGTCACGCTTTGTAGCTTTGTTCAGTTTTAGACATTATTGCTGGGCAACAGCGCGGTATTTGCGGAAATTTTCTAAAGAAAATTCTGTTAATGTTTCTTAAATTGAGTCTTTTTTACAACGTTTTTATATGCATATCGGCGTATGCTAGTCCGTGCGGAAATGAAACAATTCGATAGATTTGCAGCATCAATTCGATTGCGTTTTTCCTAAGAAACGGTCTACACTCAATCCAAGTTACCGGGATATAGACTCAGGTGACATTGATAAAAGCGCACGGGGCACACTCCGCACAAGCGCACATTAGTTAACGGGAAAACCATGACGTCCTTATCCAACCTGGCATCCGCCTTTAGCTTCCCCCAATCTCCCCCCTGTTCGCCGTCCCCCCAAGGCTCTTGGCGTAGTTGACCTGAGCCCCTGTGCGGCACGGACCAGTTGCATAGCCCGACGCACTCCCCAATCAAATCTAAGTAGTCCAGCGCGTTTTACCCGACACGGTCGTGGGAAGCAGCCATTCCTCGATCCGCTTGCGGGTAGGCGGCGCCTATTCATTTGAGGACCTGGAAGATGTTGTCGATTGCCACGAAAGTCGAACAAATCGTATCCGAATCCGCCTTCCTGACCGAAGGCATGTCGCTCGGCCTGATCAATCTGTCGGAGCTGGCGCGCCAATTGCGGCCCCAGCTCGAATCGGACCTGTGGAAGCCGGTCGGCCAGGCAGCGGTCGTGATGGCCCTGCGTCGCCTGTCCGAGCGCCTGCCCCAGCCCGGTGAATCGCCACCGATCATGCTGGCGCCGCGCAGGGGCGAATTGACCACACGCACCGAACTGACCTTGGTGACTTACCGCCTGTCGGAAAATAGCAATGAATGCCAGCGCAAGCTGCTGGCGCTGGCCGAACGCCATCCTGGCAGCTTCGTGTCGGTCACGCGCGGCGTGCATGAAATGCTGGTGGTGTTTAGCCGACCGCTGATCAATGTGGTCGAATCAGCCTTTGTCACCGAGCGCCACATCGCGCGGGTGGAAAACCTGACCGCACTGACCTTGCGTCTGAATCCGGAAACGCTCAAAACGCCGGGCGTGTACCACGGTGTGCTGAAAAAACTGGCATGGAACAAGATCAGCGTGGTGACCATGATGTGCACCTTCACCGAGCTGACCGTGCTGCTCGAGCAACCGCAAACCGGTCCGGCCTACTCCATCCTCTCGCAAATCGTCACGCACTAGGCGCACGGTCTCAGACCACGGCCGCTTCGAGCAGGGTCAGGGTCTGACTGGCCGTGTCGAGCCGGGCCTGCAGGCCCATCGGCAAGGTGAACTGGTTGCGGATGTGGCCGAAGGAGTAGCCGCTCACTGCCGGAATGGTGAGCGGCGCCAGGTGCTGGTCCAGGGTCGCGTCCAGGCTCAGCGCAATATCGTCGCCTTGCGGACCGCAATTTTCACAGATACCGAGCATGACCGCAGCCGCATGGCGCAGGCCGACCGCCAGGTCGAGCTGGGTCATCCAGCGGTCGATGCGGTAGGGCTCTTCGTTCACTTCCTCGATAAACAGAATGGCGTCGCGAAACTCGGCCGCATACGGCGTGCCGGCCAGTGCCGCCACCATGCTCAGGTTGCCGCCAATCAGCGGCCCGCTGGCACGGCCAGGTGTGACGGTGCGCAATGCGTACTGCGGCTCGGTCTTGCCGCGTTCCAGGTTTTCCAGCGCCATGGGAATAGTGTAGACCGGCTGGGGATCCATCAGCACCGCCAGCATGTGGTGGGTGCTGTAATCCGATTCGGTGGAACTGGCAACCGGGCCGTGGAAAGTTATCAGTCCAGCGTGGCGCAGGATGGCCAAGTGCAGGGCCGTGATGTCGGAGTACCCGAGCAGGATTTTCGGGTTGGCGCGGATTAGCTGGTAGTCCAGGCTGGCAAGCAGGGAAATGCAACCGGAGCCGCCCCGTATGCACCACAGGGCCTTGACTTCGCGGTCGGCAAACATGGCGTGCAGGTCCTCACGCCGTTGCTGCACCGTGCCACCGTAGTTGCCGTGGATGGCGCGCAGGTTGGCGCCCAGGCGCGCCTTGAAACCCAGCTGTTCGATGCGGGCCACGGCCTTGGCGATGGCCTCGTCGTTGGTACGTCCGCCGGGGGCAATCAGGGCGATGGTGTCGCCAAAACGCAGGCGCGGCGGTTTGATCAGGGGACGGAGCATGGTGGTTGGGGGTGGGCGAACGGCAGCAGCGGCAGGCAGGGCCACGGCAGCAGCGGTCAATGCAGCAAAGGCGCGCCGGCTCATTTTTTCGCTGCTGGGCATTGCTTCCTTGTTGGTGGGGTTTGCGGACGATGAAGTGGCCACCACGTTGTTATCTCGGGATCGTGAAACAGCGCCTCCACGTCGTCCTCTGCGAATGCGGCGGTGCGACGTTTCGCGACCCATGCTGAAGCGAGCGAAGCATAGGTCCCCGCTTTCGCGAGGACGACGGCTGTTTTACTTTTGCAGGACGACGTTGTTTTGCTTTCGCGAGGACGACGGTACTACTGCGCTCAGCTTACAGGAACTTGTAGTTCGCCATCAACGTCAAAGATCGCCCACGCGGATCAGCCACCCGCGGCTCCCACGAGCTGCCCGCCCCCGTATTGCCATCGTAGGTGATGGCAAACGGCGGATCCTTGTCAAACAGGTTCTTGATTCCTGCCGTCAGGGTCAGGTTCTTGATGCCCGTGTATGTCGCGCTCACATGAAAAATGGAATACGCATCGACTTTCGGATTGTAGTTGCTCGGCGTGACCTTGCCGCTGGCCACACCCGGCAACACCTGGTCCAGGTAACCCGCACGGTACACATTCTGCAACAGGGCGCTCCAGTTCCCCTGCTTGAAACTCAAATACGCGGTGTGCTTCCAGCGCAAACCCAAGTCCCCGGTAAAGGTGAACAGCCCCACTTCGCTCACCCCATACGGCGCATTGGCCAGCGGCCGGTTCTTTTTCGCCAGCAGATAGGAACCATCAATCCCGGCGCCCCACACGCCATCGAAGACCTTGCCATTGGTGCGTGCGCCGGCCTCGATGCCGCGCGTGATGCCCGCTCCCGCATTCACCCAGCGCTGGTCGATGGCAACAAGGGTGCCGCTGCCATCGCGAGCGAACTGGTCCTTGAACAAGTCGTAATTGGCCAGCATGGTGGCCAAAGGCACGGACTTGATGGTGTTGTAGCGCCGAATTTCCCACAGGTCCAGGTTGCTTGAAAAACGCGGCGACGGCTCAAACACCACGCCCAGGTTCCCTTGCTTGGCCGTTTCCGGCCCCAGGGTGGGCTTGCCACCAGTGACGATGACGGGCGTGATCGATTCGCAGCCCGGCTTTGTAGTGTCAACCTGGCCACCGGGACATTTGCCAGGATCGACCAGGTCCTTGCCGGCGTAAGTGGACTCGGTGGCGCCGTTGAACAACTGATTGAACGAAGGGGCACGGAAGCCCTCGTTGTAGGAGCCGCGAAACAGCCATTGGGTCGCCGGCTGCCAGCGAAACGATACCTTGGGATTGAGCGTATTGCCAAAGCCGGAATAATGATCCTGGCGCACAGCCACCGTCACTTCCAGCGCCTTCGTCACGGGGACCAGCACCTCGGCATACACGGCGCGAATGTTGCGGCTGACCTGGTCCAGGGCGTTGACGTCGTCAAAGGGCGCATTCAGGATAGCCGGGCGCGCAGTCGCTTCGCGCAGGTCGCCATTGAATTTGTACTGCTCCTTGCGCAAGTCGGTGCCGACGGCCGCCATCACGGCGCCGGCCGGCAAGGTATAAATTTGCCCGGACAGCGAGGCGTCAAAAGAGGTCAGGGTGGTGCGCCCGCCGTACAGCACCACGCCAGCGGCCGAGGTACTGCGGATCAGGTCCAGTGCCGCCTGGCTTTGCTGCTCGCCAGGTTTCAAAAAGGGATTGATGATGCCGGTACCTAGCGCATTGGCCAGCGCGGCCGTGTAGTTGTAGCCACTGCCCAAGGTCGATTCGGATTCACTAAAGGCGCGCGCCAAGCCCACCTTGTAGTCGAACTGCCCGATCTGGCCGTCAGCGCCCAGTTGCACGCGACCGGCCTTGCTGTCGGTGGTGATTTCGCGGTTGCCGCAATCCATGCAGCGCCAGCGGTAGGCAATGGGCAAACCACGGTTCGCTTCAATCGACGGGAACACGGCCACCAACTTGTTGAACACCTCGTTGTAGGCGCTGCCGGTACTCGGGTAGAAGGAGCTGGCGGGAAAGGTGGTCGCACCGGGTGAAATCTGGTTGGGTGAAAAGCGCTTGGCCACATCGGTCTTGGAGCCGACCAGTTCGGCAAACAATTCATGGCCGCCCACGCGGACAGTGGCGCGGCTGACGAAATTGCTGTTCTTGACCGGCTGCTGCAGCACCGCTGCGCGCCCCGTATCCCAAGCGCATCCATAGGCCGCGGACGGCGTATCCCACAGCTTTTCATCATAAGCACCCATGCCATCGATCGATGAGCAACCCGCGCCACCAGGCAAATCGAGCACGCTGATGCCGCTGTAGGCTTGCGTGCCACCAGGCAGAGTTGGGCCGGTGCTGCTCTTGCGGCTGAGGATGGTGTCGGCCAGGGTGGTGGCAAACACGTTGGCGTAGGGCGCGCCACGGGTATCGACCGACAGACCGCGCTCGGGCTGGAAGGTGTTGACGAAGTCGCGCTGGTCGCCGCGTAGCGCCTTGTTCTCGCTGGTGGAGGCGGCAAACAGCAGATTAAAGCCCTGCTCCTGCAAGTCGCCAAAGCCGCCCGTGATCGAATAACGCTGGATATTGCCGCCGCCAGCTTCGGTCAGGT
>JBJMVX010000324.1:0-23422 GCA_045810445.1 Massilia sp. | reverse complement strand
GTCCAGGTTCATCAACTCGCAGTAGTCGTAGATGTCTTCGAACAGGGGATCGAATTCATTGACCGCGTCGATGCTGTACACCTGGCGACTGGTCTCGGCGCGACCGCTGCGTCCGATGGGCGCTTTCAAGGGCAGGTCGGGGTCGATGTTTTTAGCCGTCAGGTAGAACTCGAGTTCTGGCGCGACGACCGGTTTCCAGCCACGGTCTGCGTATAGTTTCAGCACGCGGCGCAGCACCGTGCGCGGCGCGAAGTCGACCAGTTTGCCGTCCGAGAAATAGCAGTCGTGGATCACCTGCGCGGTCGGGTCGACGGCCCACGGCACCATGGTGATGGTGGTGGGATCGGCCTTGAGGATCATGTCGCGGTCGGTGGTGGAGATGGCGCGGTCATACGGCCCGTCATCGGTCGGGTAGTTGCCCGTCACGGTCATGCCGAGCACCGCTTCCGGGATGCGCATGCCGCGCTCCTGGGTAAATTTGCCGCGTGGGAGAATCTTCCCGCGCGCGACCCCGGTCAAGTCGGGGATCAGGCATTCAATTTCGGTGACCCGTTTTTCGTTGAGCCACAGGTCCATGTCTGTGTAGGTAAAATTTTCGCGAATAGCCATTGGTTTCTCTCTGAAGTCTGAATCGGGCGCACAGCAAACTGCGGCGGTGCGCGCTGGAGGAGCGGAGATTGGCTGGCGAAGCTAAGGCACCGGATTGCGCCGGTTGATGCGGGCGATGCGGTAGGCGCGGCAGGCGTCGCCGAAGGCGGCGAACATGGCCATCGAGTCAGGGTTGGCAGTGAGGTTCCACTCGGGGTGCCATTGCAGCGCCAGCGTGAAGCCGGGAGAATTGGCCACCGAAAAAGCCTCGACCAGGCCGTCCGGCGCGCGTGCTTCCACGATCAGGCCGGGTGCGAGCTGATCGACCCCTTGACCATGCAGGGAGTTGACGGCGATGCTGCTCGCACCGCCCAGGATGCGCTGCAAGCTGCCGTTGTCGGTGAGGGCAATGCTGTGCGCGCTGGCATATTGTTCGTCGAGCGACAGGCTGTCGTCTTCACGGTGGTCCATCATGCCCGGCACGTTTTGCACCGCCTGGTGCAAGCTCCCGCCCAGCGCCACGTTCATTTCCTGGAAACCGCGGCATACCGCCATCAAGGGAATCCCGCGTTTGACGGCCGCGCGTATCAGGGGCAGCGTGGTGGCGTCACGCGCGGCGTCCTGGGGCAGGGTCGGATCGAGGACAGGCTGGGCATAGTGACTGGGATGGACGTTGGACGCCGAGCCGGTCAACAGGATGCCGTCGCATTCGGCCAGCATGGTTTCCAGGTCCAGCGCCGCGCCCAGCGCCGGCAGGATCAAGGGCGCGCAGTGGGCGCCAATGGCGACCGCTTCGACGTACTTGACCTGGGCTGCGTAGTAGGGATGGTCTCCCAACTGACGCGTACATGCTGGAACTAGGACGATGGGACTGCGCATAAAACCTGCCGTTGGTGTGGCGTTCGAACCATCATAGATCGAAATCGATCCCGTGACGAGTGCCTGTTGATTTTCATCAAACTTGTCTAAAGCATACCTTCTTCTGGGCCGACCTGCCAACACGGGAGATTTCAGCGTGGGGCGAAGAGCTGCCGTTTCCGCTACCATGGTCTATTCCGAATTCACACATCAAGGTGCGCCATGCTGACTCTCAAAGACCCTTCCCTGCTGCGCCAGCAAAGCTATATCAATGGCGCCTGGTGTGACGCCGACGACGCCAGCACCATCAACGTGGTCAATCCAGCCACCGGCGAGTCGCTGGGCAGCGTGCCGCACATGGGGGCGGCGGAAACCGCGCGCGCCATTGCCGCCGCCAGCGCCGCCTGGCCGGCATGGCGCAAAAAAACCGCCAAGGAGCGCAGCGTCATCCTGCGCAAATGGAACGACCTGATGCTGGAAAATGTCGACGACCTGGCATTGATCATGACGGCCGAACAGGGCAAACCGCTGGCCGAATCGAAAGGCGAAATCAGTTACGCCGCCTCGTTCATCGAGTGGTTCGCCGAAGAAGGCAAGCGCATCGAAGGCGACACCTTGCAGTCGCCCTGGCCGGACCGGCGCATGGTGGTGACGAAGGAGCCGATCGGCGTGTGCGCGGCCATCACGCCCTGGAACTTCCCGGCGGCGATGATCACCCGCAAAGTGGGCCCCGCGCTGGCGGCCGGTTGCCCGATGGTGGTGAAACCGGCCGAACTGACGCCGTTTTCAGCCCTGGCCCTGGCCGTGCTGGCCGAACGCGCAGGCGTGCCGGCAGGCGTATTTAGCGTGCTCACGGGCGACTCCAAGGCCATTGGCGGCGAAATGTGCAGCAACCCCACCGTGCGCAAGCTCACCTTCACCGGCTCGACCCAGGTCGGGCGCATCCTGATGCAGCAGTGCGCGCCGACCATCAAGAAGCTGTCGCTGGAATTGGGCGGCAATGCGCCGTTCATCGTGTTTGACGACGCCGATCTGGACGCCGCCGTCGAAGGCGCCATCGCATCGAAGTACCGCAATGCAGGCCAGACCTGCGTGTGCGCCAACCGCCTGTACGTGCAGGATGGCGTGTACGAGCAGTTTGCCGAAAAGCTGGTTACCGCCGTGGGCAAGCTCAAGGTCGGCAATGGCCAGGAAGCGGGCGTCACCCAGGGTCCGCTGATCGAGGAGAAGGCAGTCGTCAAGGTTGAGGAACACATCGCTGACGCGCTGGCCAAGGGCGCGCGCCTGCTCACCGGCGGCAAGCGCCACGCGCTCGGCCACAGCTTCTTCCAGCCCACCGTGGTGGCCGATGTCACCTCCGACATGCAGGTCGCTACCGAAGAGACCTTCGGCCCGCTGGCGCCGCTGTTTCGCTTCCACGGCGAAGACGATGTGATCGCCATGGCCAACAACACCGAGTTCGGCCTGGCCGCCTACTTCTATGCACGCGATATCGGGCGCGTATGGCGCGTGGCCGACGCGCTGGAGTCGGGCATGGTGGGCGTGAACACGGGGCTCATTTCAAGCGAAGTCGCGCCCTTCGGCGGGGTCAAACAATCAGGCCTGGGCCGTGAAGGTTCGCGCTACGGGATCGAGGACTACCTGGTCGTCAAGTACATCTGCATGGGCGGCCTCTAGGCCCAGTCGCGGCATCGCACAGGCGATCGTTGCAATGCTGCAACGATCGAGCGAGCTCGGCGCGCCAGTAAAAAAATACCAGCTACAATCAGTCGTGCCCACAAAATGGGCAGCGACCTCCCGCGTGCGGCGTCGCGTGTCATCCGTCCTTCTATCGACGTAGTCACACTGCAATCCTGGCTGCCCTGCCCGTATGACAGCGTGCCGCCAGGCAGGCTGCACCTTCAAGGGATACCTATGAGCATCGCAAATCTTCGTATCGGGACCCGGCTGGGATTGGGCTTTGGCGTACTCATCATGTTGGTGGCCGGGGCGATTGGCCTGGGCCTGGCTGAAACGGCAAAGCTCGATGTCCTGCTGGGCAATGTCACCGGCGAGGACAATGTCATGTCCAACGCCACGGAAACCATGCGCATCGCCCAATTGCAGGCAAGCCTGGCCACCGCCAATGTGGTGCTGCTTGACGACGACGCTGGCAAGGCGGAACAGCAACGGGCGCGCCAGAGCGCCCACACTGCGTACAGCACGGCCGCTGATGTGCTGCGCCGCATGGCAACGGACAGCAAAGCGCGCGCCGTCATGAGCCGCATCGACGCCGGCGCGGCCGCAACCCGTCCTTTGAGCGACAAGGCGCACCAACTGGGCATGGCTGACCAGGACGCCGAAGCGACAGCAGTCCTGCTCAAGGAAGTCGCGCCTGCCGCGCGTGCATGGCAGGCGGCACTGGACGAGATGGTGGCACTGCAAAACAAAAATGACGACGAGGCTGCGCACGAAGCCGATGCTGCCTACCGCAATGCGCGCCTGGGCCTTTCCATCATCGGCCTGGCCGCCATCGCTATTGGCACCCTGGTTGCCTGGCTGGCGACGCGCTCGATCACCACGCCCATTGGAGTTGCCCTGCACATCGCCAAAACCGTTGCGGCCGGCGACCTGACTTTGAACATCGCGCCGCGCTCGCGCGATGAGGCAGGCCAGCTCATTGCCGCCCTCAAGGTCATGAATGACAGCTTGCTGGGGATTGTGGCCCAGGTACGCAGCGGCACCGACAGCATCGCCAGCGCCTCGACCGAGATCGCCAATGGCAACCTGGACCTATCCTCGCGCACCGAAGAGCAGGCCAGTTCGCTCGAAGAAACTGCTGCCTCCATGGAGGAACTCACCGCCACCGTGAAAAACAATGCCGAGCATGCCCGCCAGGCCAACGTGCTGGCCGCCTCGGCTTCCGATGTCGCGCTCAAAGGCGGGAGGGTCGTTACGCGGGTGGTCGACACCATGAGTGACATTGACCAGTCCTCGCGCAAAATTGTGGACATCATCAGCGTCATCGACGGCATCGCCTTTCAGACGAATATCCTGGCCTTGAACGCAGCGGTGGAGGCCGCGCGCGCGGGCGAGCAGGGGCGCGGCTTTGCCGTGGTTGCCTCAGAGGTGCGCAACCTGGCTCAGCGTTCGGCCACAGCGGCCAAGGAAATCAAGCAGTTGATCGATGACTCGGTGTCCAAAGTCGCCCAGGGCAGCACGCTCGTGCACGAGGCCGGCAGCACGATGGACGAAGTGGTGGCCAGCGTGCGCCGCGTCACCGATATCATGGAAGAGATCAGTGCGGCCGGGCAGGAACAGGAAAACGGGATCGCCCAGATCAACCAGGCGGTGATGGAAATGGATTCGGTGACCCAGCAAAATGCTGCCCTGGTTGAAGAAGCAGCAGCGGCCGCCGAATCACTGCAACGCCAGGCGCGCCACATGACGGAGGTGGTCAGCGTGTTTCGCCTGCCCGCCCCTGCTGGCGGCAGCGCCGGCGCGCGTCAGCGTGAATCAGCCTTCCTGGCATTGCCGGGTGGCGAACGCCAGGCCGCCTGAATCGACGCTAGTCGGCCGGATACTCGTGGTATTTGCGGGCGTCGCCGCGCACCTTGTCGGCAGGGTATTTCAAACGGTTGAGCACCATCTTCTGCTCAACCGCATCACCCAGGTCGACGTTCAGCTTGTCGGCCAGGCGCACGAGGTAGACCAGCACATCGGCCATTTCGTGGCGCACGGCTTCCAGTTTCGCTTCGCCCAGTTCCGCGCTGCTGCCATTCTGTAACCACTGGAAGTGTTCCAGCAATTCGGCCACTTCCACGCTCAGCGCGCAGGCGAGGTTCTTGGGCGTGTGGAACTGGTCCCAGTCGCGCTCGTCGACAAACACCCGCATGGTGTCGCGGATGCTGAGCAGGTCCTTGTCGCTCACACTTCGTATTCCTGCAGGCGGGTGACCAACTTGGGCGCCAGTTCTTCGGGGCCGCTCACGCTCATGCCCAGGTCGCGCAACAGGCCGTCATGCAAGCCGTAGACCCAGCCGTGCACCGTCAAGGGCTGACCGCGCTCCCATGCATCCTGCACCACGGTCGTTTGCGCGGTGTTGACCACCTGCTCAGTCACATTCAGTTCGCACAGGCGGTCCGCCCGTTCACGCGTGGGCAACACTTCGCCCAGGTATTTCTCATGCTTTTGCGAGACGTCCTGCACATGGCGCAGCCAGTTGTCGGCCAGGCCCACGCGGCGGTTGACCATGGCAGCGTGCACGCCCGAGCAGCCATAGTGGCCGCAAATGATCACGTGCTTCACCTTGAGCACGTCAATCGCGAACTGCAACACGGTCAGGCAATTGAGGTCGGAATGCACCACCACGTTGGCGATGTTGCGGTGGACGAAAAGTTCGCCCGGCGCCAGTCCCAGCAGCTCATTGGCAGGCACCCGGCTGTCGGAGCAACCGATCCACAGGTATTGCGGCGTTTGCTGGTTCAGCAGCGAAGTGAAAAAATCGGGATCCTTGGCGACCATGGCCGCTGCCCAATCCTTGTTGCGCTTGAAGAGTGCGTCGATATCGTGTGCAATTTGCGTACTCATACTGGCTGTTCCCCTTTTGAAGTTCTGTTCGCGAAAAAAAACGCCCCGTGTGTGCAGCAGCGGGGCGTTTCATTTCCATTGACGCCGTGCGCCGTATTTTACTCGAAGAAGTCCTTGACCTTGTCCATCCAGCCCTTGCTTTGCGGGCTGTGCTTGGCGCCGCCTTCAACGGTCAGGCGTTCGAATTCCTTGAGCAAGTCCTTCTGCTTGTCGGTCAGCTTGACCGGCGTTTCGACGGCCACGTGGCAGAACATATCGCCGGCGTAACCTGAGCGGTAGCCCTTGATGCCCTTGGACTTCAGGCGGAAGGTCTTGCCCGACTGTGTGCCTTCAGGAATCGTGAACGAGACCTTGCCCGACAAGGTAGGCACTTCGATTTCGCCGCCCAGGGTCGCCTTGACGAAGGAAATCGGCATCTCGCAATGCAGATCGTCCCCATCGCGCTGGAAGACCGCGTGCGGCTTGATGTGGATCTCCACGTTCAAATCGCCCGACGGTCCGCCATTGACGCCCGGTTCGCCGTTGCCGGTCGAACGGATGCGCATGCCGGTGTCCACGCCCGCTGGAATTTTCACTTCCAGGGTCTTGTTGCGTTTGATACGGCCCTGGCCGCCACATGGCGAGCAAGGATCGGTGATGATCTTGCCGTTGCCGTGGCACTTGGGGCAGGTTTGCTGGATGCTGAAGAAACCCTGCTGCATGCGCACCTGGCCGTGGCCTGCGCAGGTCGGGCAGGTGGTCGGCGAGGTACCAGGCTTGGCGCCTGAGCCATGGCACACTTCGCACTTGTCCCAGCTGGGCACGCGGATGGTGGTTTCGTAGCCGTGGGCAGCCTGCTCGAGGGTGATTTCCAGGTTGTAGCGCAAGTCGGCGCCACGGTAGACCTGGGGACCCGCGTTGCGGCTGCGACCGCCCCCGCCGCCAAAGATATCGCCGAAAATGTCGCCAAAGCTGTCGGCGAAACCGCCGCCACCGAAGCCGCCCGCGCCGCCACCCATGTTTGGATCCACGCCAGCGTGACCATAGCGGTCGTAGGCTTCGCGTTTTTCCGGATTGGTCAGCATCTCGTAGGCTTCCTTGACCTCCTTGAACTTCTCTTCCGATTCCTTACTGTCCGGATTGCGGTCCGGATGGTATTTCATCGCAAGCTTGCGATACGACTTCTTGATGTCTTCTTCCGAAGCATTCTTGGCGACCCCGAGGATCTCGTAAAAATCACGCTTTGCCATTTGTCGGCACCTTGCTGTCTGACTGAATCTATGACTCGTTTATGCAAAAAAACCGAGCCGGTGAGGGCTCGGCCGTATTGTGGGACAAGCGCCTGGGCGCTTGTACCGCTTTACTTGGCGTCTTTGACTTCCTTGAAGTCGGCGTCAACGACGTCGTCGTGCTGCTTGCCTGGCTCCGCGCCTGGCTGCTGGCCGCCTTCAGCGCCGCCAGCTTGCTGCTGCGCTTGCATGTCGGCGTACATTTTTTCGCCCAGTTTCTGCGATGCGCTCGACAGTGCAGCCACTTTCGCGTCGATCTCGGCCTTGTCGCCAGCCTTGATCGCGCCTTCGACTTCGCCGATGGCCGCTTCGATGGCTTCCTTCTCGCCCGCTTCGAGCTTGTCGCCGTATTCGGTAAGCGACTTGCGGGTCGAGTGGACCAGCGCGTCAGCCTGGTTGCGCGACTCGGCCAATTCCTTGACCTTCTTGTCTTCTTCGGCGTTCACTTCAGCGTCTTTCACCATCTTCTGGATTTCCGCTTCGGTCAAACCGGAGTTGGCCTTGATGGTGATCTTGTTTTCCTTGCCGGTGGCCTTGTCCTTGGCGCCCACGTGCAAGATGCCGTTGGCGTCAATGTCGAAGGTCACTTCAATCTGTGGCGTGCCGCGCGATGCAGGCGGAATGCCCTCGAGATTGAATTCGCCCAAGCCCTTGTTGCCGGCCGCGATTTCACGCTCGCCCTGGTAGACCTTGATGGTCACGGCAGGCTGGTTGTCGTCGGCAGTCGAGAAGACCTGGCTGAACTTGGTCGGGATGGTCGTGTTTTTGTGAATCATTTTCGTCATCACGCCGCCCAGGGTTTCGATACCCAGGGACAGTGGGGTCACGTCCAGCAGCAGCAAATCCTTGCGCTCGCCCGACAGCACCGAACCCTGGATGGCAGCGCCAACAGCGACTGCTTCATCGGGATTGACGTCCTTGCGTGGCTCTTTGCCGAAGAATTCCTTGACCTTTTCCTGCACCTTCGGCATACGTGTCATACCGCCGACCAGGATGATGTCGTCGATGTCGCTGACCTTCACGCCGGCATCCTTGATGGCCAGCTTGCATGGCTCGATGGTGGCCAGGATCAATTCCTCGACCAGGGACTCGAGCTTGGCGCGCGTCATCTTCAGGTTCAGGTGGACCGGGGCGCCGTTCGCCATGGCGATGTAGGGCTCGTTGATCTCGGTCTGGGCCGACGAGGACAGTTCGATCTTCGCGCGCTCGGCCGAAGCCTTGATGCGCTGCAAGGCGATCGCATCCTTCGACAGGTCGAGGCCGTTGATCTTCCTGAACTCGTCGATGATGTAGTCGATGATGCGCTGGTCGAAGTCTTCGCCGCCCAGGAAGGTGTCGCCGTTGGTCGAGAGAACTTCGAATTGTTTTTCGCCATCAACGTCAGCAATTTCAATGATCGATACGTCAAAAGTACCGCCGCCCAGGTCATACACGGCGATCTTGCGGTCAGCCTTGTCGTGCTTGTCCAGGCCAAAGGCCAGGGCAGCTGCGGTTGGCTCATTGATGATGCGCTTGACGTCCAGGCCCGCGATACGGCCGGCATCCTTGGTTGCCTGGCGCTGCGAGTCGTTGAAGTAAGCAGGCACGGTGATGACCGCTTCGGTCACGTCTTCGCCCAGATAGTCTTCCGCGGTTTTCTTCATCTTGCGCAGTACTTCAGCGGAAATCTGCTGGGGCGCCAGTTTTTTGTCGCGCACGCCGATCCACGCATCGCCGTTGTCGGCTTTGAGGATGGAGTAAGGCATCAGGCCGATGTCCTTCTGGACTTCTTTTTCGTCAAATTTACGGCCGATCAGGCGCTTGACGGCAAACAGGGTGTTCTTTGGGTTGGTGACGGCCTGGCGTTTCGCCGGCGCGCCAACAAGGATCTCGCCATCTTCCTGGTAAGCAATAATGGAAGGCGTCGTGCGCGCGCCCTCTGCGTTTTCGATTACCTTTGGCTGACCATTTTCCATGATCGCGACGCAGGAGTTGGTGGTTCCCAGGTCAATACCGATAATTCTGCCCATGATGTTTTCCTTTTATGTACTAATGTTTTCAGATGACTGAGATATTTGGTAAAACTGCGTGCTTTCAAGACCTTGCACGCCGTTTATATGTATTTATTTTGCTTGCGCAGCCGTCACGATGGCAGGCCGCAGCAGGCGGTCGGCAATCATATAACCTTTTTGCAACACATTGACCACGGTATTGGCTTCCTGCTCGGCTGGCACCACGGCCACGGCCTGGTGTTTCATCGGGTCGAGCTTGTCGCCCTGGGCCGGCAGAATTTCCACCAGCCGATTCTTTTCAAACGCCGAGGTCAGCTGCTTGAGGGTCATTTCGACGCCTTCCTTGAGCGATTCAAGCGAGGGCGTTTCCACTTTCAAGGCCATTTCCAGGCTGTCGCGCACGGGCACCATGGCCTCGGCAAAGCTTTCGATGGCAAACTTGTGGGCTTTGGAAACGTCTTCCTGGGCGCGGCGGCGGATGTTTTCGCCTTCTGCCTTGGCGCGCATGAAAGCGTCGTGCATCTCGGCCAGTTTGGCTTCGGTCTCGCTCAGTTGTTGTACTAATGCCGCTTCTGGCGTGTCCGCCGCTGCCGGCACGACGTCGTCTTCCTGAGGCGTGGAGACTTCCTGGTTTTCTTGGTCTTGCATCGAAAAAACTCCTACTATCAATGACTTGGCTGATTATTCGAGGTGACGTACCACCTGCACAGCGACGCAGATGGGGCTATAACCTATAGTTTCAAGGGGTATTCTTGCTCGATGTTTCAGCAATGTTACAAAATTTACCAAATTTGGGGATTTAACAAGACCCGCATCGGATTACTATGGCACTAGGGCTTCACTTGCGAATTGTCGCCACGAAGCGCTAAGGAGTATTCATGAAGTTGCCTATGATCGCAGCGAGCATCGTCGCCTACACCATGCTGGCCCTGGCCTGGATCGTGTATGCGGGTCTGACGCCTGCCAACCCGCTATTCTAGCAGCGCGAAGGGTTCCCTGATAGGTGCCGGCGCCGGCTGGCCATCGCGCTATCGTTGCCCTATTGCGCGCCCATCTTGAGCGCGCTGGCGCGGCCCTGATCGCGATCCTGCTGGGCCGCCGCCCGCTGGGCCGTCGTCTGCATGGTCGGCCAGCCCAGCAAATGCTGCTCCGCGATATCGGCCAGGCCCGCGATCCACGCCGGGTTTTCATTCAGGCAGGGAATGTAGTGAAATTCGCGCCCGCCCGCCTGCAGGAAGTCATGTTTGGCTTCCATCGCAATTTCTTCCAGCGTTTCAAGGCAGTCACTGGTAAAGCCGGGACAGAGCACATCCACGCGCTTCACACCTTCGCGCGCCAGCTGCTGCAAGGTCGGCGCCGTGTAAGGCTGCAACCACTCCGCCTTGCCGAAACGCGACTGGAAGGTGACCAGGTATTGGCCCTCCTTCAATCCCAGTTCGGCCGCCAGCAGGCGCGCTGTCTTATGGCACTCGCAGTGGTAAGGATCGCCTAGCAGCAAGGTGCGCTTGGGCACACCATGAAAACTGATCACCAGACGCTCGGCCCGCCCATTCGTTTGCCAATATGCCAGCACACTCTCGCGCAGCGCTGTGATGTAAGCCGGATGGTCATGGTAGTTACGCACCATGCGCAGCTCGGGAATATTGCGCACCTTTTCATAGTGGGCAAACACGGCATCGCTGATGGAGCCGCTGGTGGTGCCGGAATACTGGGGATAGGCCGGCAGGATGGCGACGCGGTCGCAATGCTCGGCCTTTAACTGGTCAAGCACCTCGGGCAGCGAAGGCGAGCCGTAGCGCATTGCCATGGCCACCGTGACCTGGTGCCCGCGTTCGCCCAGCAGGCCACGCAAGAGCACCGCCTGCTTCTGGGTATGCACCTTCAGCGGCGAGCCTTCCTTGGTCCAGATGGACGCGTACTTGGCAGCCGATTTCGACGAGCGGAACGGCAGGATGATCAGGTTGAGGATCAACCACCACACCAGGCGTGGAATTTCCACCACGCGCGGGTCCGACAAAAATTGCTTCAGATAGCGGCGCACCGCCGGCGCGGTCGGCGCATCGGGCGTTCCCAGGTTGACCAGCACGATGGCAGTCTTGGGGGCGGTGCCATGGGCATGGCGTGGTTCAGGACGATAGGGCATGGACAAGGCACAGGTTGGCGCGGGGAAGCCATCTTATCTCATTTTCCCCACGCCATCGGCCAGCCCTAGAGCGCCGGATTGACGATTTGCGAGACAGCGCGCACGATCTTGCGGGCGTTGGCGTGCTGGTCGTCCAGATTGGTCAGCACGATGATCGTCATCTTGTGGTCCGGGTAACGCATGAATTCGGTGACGTGTCCTGGCATGCCGCCCGAATGGTAGACCCAGCGGTTGCCATTCTGGATCCGTAACTGCCAGCCGAGGCCGTAATAGATGTCCGGCGAATCGGCATTGGCCGCCTGCACCAGGGCCTGGTTGGTCCACATCAGGTCCAGGCTGCTCTTTTTCAGGATACGCTCGGTGTACAGGGCCGCATCCCACTTGGCCATGTCCATGGCGCTGACCTGGATGCCGCTCGCGGCCATGCCGAGGTAGGACATTTCGGCGTCGCTGGTTTTCACGGCGCGCCGATGGTTGAGGAAAATCTCGTAGCCGGTGGCAAAACCCTCTGCACTCAACTGGGGCGCGATCTGGCGCACGCTGCTCATGCCCAAGGGCGTGAAGATGCGCTCGCGCAGGAAATCGAAATAGGGCTTGCCGCTGACCTTGTGGATCAATATGCCGACCAGGTCAAAACCGACATTGCTGTAGCCGTAGGCCGAGCCAGGCTGCCAACGCAGCGGATAGGCGATGAACTGGGCCAGCGACGCCTCCTCGGTGAAACCCTGGTTGGCGCGCAGTGCCGTGTAGTAGGCATTATCGGGAAACTCGACAATGCCTGCGGTATGGCTAAGCAACTGGCGAATCGTGATCGCGCGCGAAGCCAGTGGCAAGCCATCGATGTATTTGTCCAGGGTGTCGCTCAGCGCGATCTTGCCTTCTTCAACCAGCAGCATCAACGCAGACGCAGCAAAGGACTTGGTGATGGAGCCGATCTCGAAACGGTCTTCAGGCCGCACCGGGCGCGCGCTTTCCACATTGGCGTAGCCATAGCCCTTGGCATACACGACCGTACCGTTGTCGACCACCACCAGCGTCACGCCGGGAATGCGCTGCTCCACCAACTGGCCCTGGATGTACTGGTCGATAGCCAGGTTGGCAGTCTGGGTGACGCCGGCAGCGAGGGTGGTAACGGGAGGCAGGTCAGCATCGGCAGGGTCGTTGCTGGTGCTCGATGCCCCGCCACCGCATGCGCTCAGCAGGCAAGCGGCAAACAGGATGGGCAGGATGTGGCGCTTGGATAAACGGGACATGCGGTTTCCTCGGCACAGCAGGTTGAATTGGCACCGGTGCGATCGCGGAACGCGACTCCCGGCGCCGAAAATGGGATTGCAAGAACCGCATTCTGGGCCCAGGTGCGCGAGGCGGGAATATGCCGAAAGATAGAGATGCCAGGGTGACTTTTGGCATATGGGCCCGCTGCGGCGACTGGCGTAAAATGGGCCGCGTCGACCCACTACAGGCTGTCCCATGCATCATCTCTTCTCCCCGCGCCGCGCCCGCCCTCCTTCGAGGGGACGGGCATGATCCGCGTGGCCCTGGTCGACGACCAGACCCTGGTACGCAGCGGCATTCGCGGCCTCTTGGACCTCACTGCCGACATCCGCGTGGTAGCCGAAGCGGCCGATGGCGCCGACGCCATGGCGGCCATGGCCGGATTCGAAGTCGACCTTCTGCTGCTGGACGTGCGCATGCCGCATTGCTCGGGCATCGAGCTGCTGCGCCAGCAGCAAGGCAAGCTGCCGCCGACCATCTTGCTCACCACCTTTGACGACGACGCGGCCCTGTTTGACGGCATGCGCGCTGGCGCCAAGGGGTTTCTGCTAAAGGATATTTCGCTTGAGCGTCTGGCCGAAGGCATCCGCAGCGTGGTCGCTGGTAACACCTTGTTCCGACCTGCGCTAACCGAACGCACCCGCTCCTCGTATGAGCGCAGCAGCCTGAAACCGCCCAGCGACGGCTTGAAACCGGTGCTTACCGAACGCGAGACGGAAATCCTGGCCTTGATGGCAGCAGGTTTTAACAACGCGGAGATCGGCGCTGCATTGGGACCGAGCGAGGGCACGGTCAAAAACCACGTCTCGAACATCCTCTCGAAACTGGCCGTGCGCGACCGCCTGCGCGCCGTGCTGCGCGGCCTGGAACTTGGCTACATCTAGCCGGGTTTGTGCTGCAGTTTGAGCAGCTCGGAGACGGTCACGAAGGTGTAGCCCTTCGCTTTGAGGGCCGTGATCACCGCGGGCAGCGCCTTGAGCGATTCTGCCCGCGCCGGATACATCACGTGCATCAGGACGATGGAACCTGGGCTCACTTCATTGGCCACGAACGCGGTGATATTGGCGGCGCTGGTGGCTACCTTGGAACGCGACTCCGGCTCCACATCCCAGGTTACGGAAGTCATGCCGCGCTGCTTCAGGTAGGACGGCAGCTCCCACAGCTTTTTCCCGTACGGTGGACGGAAGGTCAATGGCGCGCTGTAGCCGGCCGCGCGCAAGGCCGTATCGGTGCGCTCGATTTCATTGGCCACCTGCTCGCGCGAGACGAACACCATGCGCTGGTGGCTATACGAGTGGTTGCCGATTTCATGGCCCGCCGCGATGATGGCGCGCGTTTCCAGTGGGTGCTTCTCGACATCCTGACCGACCAGGTAGAAAGTCGCCTTGACGCCCTGCTTGTTCAAGATGGCAAGTGCCTGCTCGGTGTATCCCGGCGTGGGGCCATCATCCAGGGTCAGGGCGACCACCTTCTGCGTCGTGTCGACCCGGTCCACCAGCTTGCCGGCTAGTTGAAACGAGCGCGACACGCTCAGCTTCCATACAGCCGTGCCGAGCAAGGCCGCGCCGGCCAGCGCGACGACCACCAGGCCGATGGCAAAATCATTTTTTTGTGCTTGCATCGGCTTATTTCTCGCAGCTCATCGAAGCGCTGGGTTCGAGCAGACGCGCGCGCTGGAGCAGAATCTGCGTGATAGGATACGGCCACTGTTCGTAGGCCACACCGCCTGCCGTCACTGGACAGCTGGAGGTCTTCACCATCTTCTGGTAGCTCAAAGGCGTCATGGCCATATCAAATTTGAGCATTTTGGAAAAGGGATTGTTTACGGTCAAAAGCATGCCCCTGTCTTCCAGCTGAACCAGGTTCAGGGTGATGGTCATTGCCGGTTTCGTGATGCGATCAACGGCAACCAGGTTCACCAACTTGTTATCGGCCACTTCGGCTTCGACGTAAATGGTTTGTCCTGACACCACCAGCACCCCCAACTTCTGCACGATCGCTGGAAATACGTCATACGTCGTCTCGTACAGCTTGCCATCCTCGTCGAGCATTGAGATGCGCACATCGCGCTGACATCTGGTGTCTTCGCACATGCGCTGCTTGAGCATTGCCTGCTCCTTGCCGGACGGGTCAGGCTCGGCTGCTTGCACCCACGCGCAACCGAGTAAGCCGAGGGCCACCACCAATACTGCAAATGCTCGCATGACAGGTCTTTCAGGAGATGAATCGGGCGGTCGCGCTACGCGGCGCGCGTGTCGCTCATTTTTTTGGCGCTGCGGGGTCCATGCTGAGAACCGCCTTGGCGGTCGGGAGCACGGTCACCACGCGGCCATAGCCGACAGTGCCGCTTTCCCACAGATTAAATTCCTGGCGCTCCTTCAGGTGCGGCAAGGCCAACTGGGGAAACAGGAATTCGATATCGAGCGTGGTGGTGTCGCCCAAGGCCCAGCCACCGGCGGCAATGTCGCTGCGGAAGGAGAAATGTTGGCCGCGCGCGCTCAGGATGCCGCGGTATTCGCCGGCCGGAATGGGCTCGGCGCGGCCGCCCCGCTCTGCGCTCAGCAGCTTGATCTTGACGCGGATCTGCGGCAGAAAGTCGTCGATCATGATCAGGCGACTGTCCTGCAGCGCAACGTGTACAGAGAAGAAAAACCGAAGGCCATGGCAGGGAATTCTAAAAGAGAATTTCCTATTATAGTTTCTCCAGCAACTGCTGGTCTACGTCCCTTTCCACGACCCGCCCATCCGCGCACTGACCGCCTCGTGCACCTCGATGCACAGCGCATGGCGCTTGCGCACCTCCGAGCGGCGCTTCGATTCGACCAACTCGAGCTGGGGCGCTTCCAGGGGCCGGCAGGCGAGCTCGAAGTCACCGTCGGGACGGCGGCGCGCGCCCAGTTCTTCCCACACCTGGTCGTAATCGGCCAACACCTTGCCCTGGCGCAGGGCACTGCCCACCACGCGATTGGCATTGCCCACCAGGTTCAGGTGCGAGCAGGCGGCGTCGTGCGCCAGCTGGCGTGCCAGGCCGATCAAGAGGTTTTTCGGGCGGATGCCGTACAGTGAGCGCGTCGCGGTGCGGATGAGGTCCATCGTCGCTTCGCCCTTGCCACCCTGCAGACAGCCGATATTGAGGGCAGTGGCGCCGTCGCTGCCAAAGAAGGAAAACGCCAGCGAGTAGATCAGGGCGTCGCCGCTGCGCAGTTGCAGCACCAGTTCACCCTCGCGCTCCATCGGCGCCACGGCGCACAGCCAGATCTGGTAGGGCGTGCCGCATTTGCCGGCAAAACTGCTCAGCAGAGCGCCCTGACGGGCCGCTTCCAGCACCAGTGCGCCCAGTCCCCGTGCAAAGACGAAACGGTAGTGCTGATCAAGTGCCTGCAAGCGCTGTCCGGCCGCTAGCGTGCTGCTCAAATAGGGGCGGTAGACCTTGTGCAACAGGCGCGGCGAAGTCGCTGCCAATTGGGCCAGTACCGGGTGGGAATTGAGCAGGTATAACCAGCGCTGGGTGAGCGTGCGCTGCAGTTGCGCACGCACCTGCAACTTGGCCAGTTCCCGTATGTAAGGCAAGCCAGCGCGCACGTGAGTCACGCCCGTGCTCAGCGTAACTGCCGCCTGACGGCCCGCAACAGGCCAGCCCATCTCCAACATTGCAACTTCTTCCATGACCAACTCTCCGCGACAAAAGCACCAGCAACGCCGCGCGACAGACGCACGGAGGCCGGATCAAGCTGATGAGCCACAACCAGGGTTGCGGTAGGGAGGCGGCGGGGAGTTGGGCAGCCAATTGTGCCCAGGGAAAAAGGCGTCGATTATTCGCACAAACATGGTGCAAAATTCGTATTTACACTTTACCCACTTAGTTATGAAAATGCAAGCACTAATGCTTAATTGAAAATTATTTTCCGTTCAAGTGTCGCGTAATGGACGCAAGGCAACACCCGGACTGCGAACTGGCCGCAATCGTGTCCGGGAAGGTGCACTCAGGAGGCAAGCAGCTCGCGTGCGTGCTTGCGCGTGGTGGCCGTAATTTCCAGGCCACCCAGCATGCGCGCGACCTCTTCCACCCGCGCTTTGCTATCGAGCACATCAATGTGGGAGACGGTCTTGCCGCCGTCCGTGGTGCCCTTGGCCACCTGGAAGTGCTGGTTGGCCTGACTGGCCACTTGCGGCAGGTGGGTCACGCACAGGACCTGGCGCTCCTGGCCCAGGCGCTTGAGCAGGCGCCCTACCACCTCGGCCACGGCGCCGCCAATCCCGCTGTCGACCTCATCGAAAATGAGGGTGGGCGTGGTGGTGGCGTTGGAGGTAATGACGGAAATTGCCAAGGCAATGCGCGCCAGCTCGCCGCCCGAGGCCACCTTGGCTAGTGGACGCGGTGCCACGCCGGCATGGCCGGCCACAAGAAACTCGACCTGCTCGACCCCGCTGGCAGTTGGCTCGCAGGGATTGAGGCCAACGACAAAACTGCCGCCCGTCATGTTCAATTCCTGCATCGCGGCGGTTACCTGGGTACTGAGCAAGGCTGCAGCCGCGCTGCGGGTGGCCGACAGCTTCTTGGCGGCCGCGCGGTAGGTGGCGGCGACTTTTTCTTCCTGCTTGCGCAAGCCATCAAGGTCACTGGCGTCGGCCAGTTGCTTGAGGCGTTCGGACAGGCTGGCATACTCGCCCGGCAGTTCTTCGGGCGTGACGCGAAATTTGCGCGCCGTGCTGTGGATGGCATCGAGCCGCGCCTCGACCTGGCGCAGGCGCTCGGGATCGAGGTCCACCTTGTCCAGGTAATCATTGAGCGCGTAGACCGCTTCCTGCAACTGGATGCGGGCCGGCTCCATGCAGTCGAGCACAGGCTGCAACTGGGCGTCGATGTCGACCAGCTTGCCCAGCTTCTGATTGAGCGAGGACAGTTGCGACAGGATTGGATGCTCAGATTCCGAAATGGCAGCCAGCGCTTCCTGTGCGCCTTCGAGCAGGCTGGCCGCGTGCGAGAGCCGACTATGCTCATTGCCGATCTCGGCCCACTCGCCCGGCTTGACCGCCAGTTTTTCCAGTTCACTTACCTGCCACTCCAGCCGTTCGCGCTCGATCAGCACGTTTTTGGCATTGGTCTCGAATTCTTCACGTTGACGCGCCAGCGCGCGCCAGCTTTTGTAGGTGCTGGCCACGGTCTGCGCATCGTCGCCGGCGTCGGCAGCGCGAAACGCGGCCTGGTTGTCCAGCAGGGCACGCTGGGCATCGGTCTTGAGCAGCGACTGGTGCGCATGCTGGCCGTGGATGTCCACCAGCAGCTCGCCCAGATCGCGCAACTGGGTGGCAGTGGCGGCAATGCCGTTGATATAAGCCTTGGAGCGGCCCGCATTGTCGATCACGCGGCGCAGCAGCGCGCCGCCGTCTTCGTTGGCAAACTCATTGTGCGCCAGCCAGTCCAGCGCCACGCCCGACACCGCAAAGTCGGCCGTGATGTCGGCCTTGAGCGCGCCTTCGCGCACTACGCTGGCGTCGCCGCGGCCACCGAGCGCCAGTTGCAAGGCATCGATCAGGATGGACTTGCCGGCGCCGGTTTCGCCGGTGAAGACGGAAAAGCCGCTGGAAAATTCAAGTTCGATTGCTTCGACAATGACGAAATCGCGGATGGACAGGGTACGCAGCATGGGCAGTCAGTGATATCGGATAAGGGAAGGCCGGCGGGACAGCGCGCGTTAGCGCAGCTTGCCCTCGCCGGACGGGTATTCGTTCCAGTGCAGTTTTTCGCGCAGGGTGTTGTAGTAGCTCCAGCCTTGCGGATGCAGGAAGGTGATGTGGTTGGGCGAACGCGAAATGAGAATCTGGTCGCCATGCGCCAGGCTGGCAAAGGTCTGCATGTCGAAGTTCACGCTCACGTCGCGGCCAGCGACAATCTCGATCACGATGGCGCTTGAATCGGGCACCACGATAGGCCGGTTGGACAAGGCATGCGGGGCGATTGGCACCAGCACGATCCCGTTCAAACTCGGGTGCAGCAGCGGCCCGCCTGCCGACAGCGCATAGGCCGTGGAGCCGGTGGGGGTTGCGATAATCAAGCCATCGGAGCGCTGGTTGTACATGAATTGATCATCGACCGTGACCTTCAGTTCGACCATGCCGGCGCCGGCGCCACGCGCCACCACCACATCGTTGACGGCCAGACCGCTGGCGATCATCTCGCCGGCGCGCATGACGCGTCCTTCAAGCAGGGTACGTTTTTCTGCCTTGGCCTGGCCACCGAGAATTTCGCCCAGCACCGGGATCATGCCCTCGCTGGTGATGTCAGTCATGAAGCCTAAGCGCCCCTGGTTGATGCCGATCAGCGGCACATCGTAGGGGGCCAACTGGCGCGCGATACCAAGCATGGTGCCGTCGCCGCCCATGACCACGGCCGCGCTGGCGCACTGGCCGATGGCCGCCACGGACAGCGCTTCAATGCCCGCCAGCTCCAGGTGGGCCGCCGTTTCCGCTTCCAGCACCACGCGGTAGCCAGCTCCCTTGAGAAAGGCGATGATGCGCTCGACCGGCGCTGCAATGCCTGCCGTGTTGTGGCGTACGACCAGCGCGATGGTTTTTTGCGTTTCAGTCGGTGCGGACATGGAGCTCTCGGCGGGATGTGGGGGTAGCGACACGCAGGAGATTAACCCATAATGCCTGCTTCTGCCATACGACCCTGTCAGGGTGCAATGCTGTATGCATGCACAGTATAGGGCGAGGTGGCGCTTTCCGGCAAGCGGGCAGCTTGCCTCACCCAGGAGACAGGCATGGCAAAGGTACTTGGCATCGGCGGCATCTTTTTCAAATCGAAAGACCCACAAGCCTTGATCGCGTGGTACCAGCGCGCGCTGGGCTTCTCGACCGAATCGGCAGACTACACCTCGTTTGCGCCAGCCACCATGCCTGCCAAGGGCTGCACCGTGTTCAGCCCCTTCAAGGCCGACACCGACTACTTCGCACCATCCCAGAACGCCTACATGTTCAACCTGGTGGTGGACGACCTGGACGGCGCGCTCCAGCAAGTGGCGGCCGCCGGGGCCGAGCTCGTTGGCGAAGTCCAGGATTACGGCTACGGGCGCTTTGGCTACTTCATGGACCCGGACGGCAACAAGGTCGAATTGTGGCAGCCCAGCGAGGCCGGCTTCAGTTCATGATGGCCAGGCCGGACGCGGCCCCGATGGCAAGCACAATGCTGATTAAATGCAGGATGGAGAGCACTTGCCAGCGTACGAAGGTCATGATGCGACCGCCGCCATACACGCGACGCATTGCCGTTGGCAGGTAGAACAGCAGCCACAGCAACAGCACGACACTCAGAAAACCCGAGTTCATCAGGTTCGACGCGAACATCACAATGAAAATGGCAAAGGCCGCTGCATTGGTGTGCAGGGCGAACAGCAGATGTTCGCCATAGCGCCGCCCACTCCCCAGGTACAGCAGCTTCAGATACAGCGCAAATAGCGGCATCAGGCAGAACAGGGCATATGGCACATAGGAGTAGAACGCCGTGCCCAGCAAGTGTTTGCGCTCTTCTTCCGGTTTTTTCATGAAGTGATTGATCTTCGCCGACAAGGCCGGGGCGAACGCCAGATTGATGTCCCCTTCCTCATCATTCCTGTCCAGGGCCTTTTCGCGCGCGATCTCGGCCGCGATGCTTTCCTTGGTTCCGGGCGGCGTATCAAAATTAAGTAGCTGCGGTCCCAATCCCTTGAGCAAGGCGAAGAACAGGATACTGAGAGTCAGGTAGACGCGCAGCGGCTCCACGTAACGCACGCGGCGCCCGGCAATGTATTCGGCCGTCAGAAAGCCCGGCTTGAACATCAGATAGCGCAAGGTTTGCCACAAGCGCCCTTCCAGGGCCACGTAATGGCCAATGAATTCGTGAATGAACTCGCTCGCGCTGGGCACGTGCAGCCGCGTGGCCTGGCCGCACAGCGCACAATAATGGTAGTCGACAGCGGCGCCGCAATTGTGGCAATGGCTGGCGGGTTCGTGCTGGGCCGGTTCGGATGTCACAACATTTCTCTTGAATATGGGCAATCCGCAAATGGTAACCGGTTTTATTGCAAAATTACACCCGTCAATTGCGCGACTTGGGAGCAGGCGAAGGACTACCATGGTTTGCAAGTACCCATGACAGGAGCGTGCAATGCCAAGCCAGCCCAAGGACCGCAGCATCAATACCGACAACCCACAGGACGCGACAACCGGTCGCCACCTGCCGCACGAACGCGACGAGTCGCCAACCGAACCCCTCAAGCAGCAGCGCGGGGTCATGAAGCAAGCTGCTGACGACCTGGCCCAGGGGCTGGTCGACACGGATCTGCGCGGCATGCGCGGGCAGGACGCCGCGACCACGCCCGCACCGGGCGCCAGCGGTCAGGCCAGGCCACACGCCGACGCCGGGAAAAAGTAGGCTCGCTCGCGGTCGGCAGCCGTGCCAATAGCGAGGTGACCTTATGTGCGTTTGCGAACAGAGCAGCGCCGCCCGGACAGTCATGATGGCGCCACCAATCAACTAGGAGTGCATCATGATCAAACGTTCAGGAAGCGCCGTCTGGAGCGGCGGCCTCAAAGACGGCAAAGGCAGTATCTCGACCCAAAGCGGCGTGCTCGACAACACGCAATACGGCTTCAACACGCGCTTTGAAAACGGCCCTGGCACCAATCCCGAAGAACTGATCGGCGCGGCGCACGCAGGCTGCTTCACCATGGCCCTGTCGGGCAAGCTGGGCGAAGCGGGCATGACCGCCACCAAGCTGCAAACTACCGCGACAGTCACCCTGGAAAAGTCCGACGGCGGCTTCAGCATCTCGGCGGTGCACCTGGCGCTGGTAGCGACCATTCCGGGCGCGAATCAGGAAGCTTTCGAAGCAGCCGCACTGGAAGCGAAGCAGCATTGTCCGGTATCGAAACTGCTCAACGCCGCCATCACGCTCGACGCTCGCCTCGAGGCTTGAGTTTGCGCCTCGCGTTCCCTATCTGGCCGGAGCGCGGGGACTGGATAACAGTCACTCACATGGTTGTTCGATAGCCCAAAGCTCAGTTTGCTTGCTTACGCAGTGACATCTTCTCGATCACGGAGCGCAAGGGCACCGGCTTTCCAGTAGGGAGCGTCTCTACATACGCGTTCGTACGAAAAACATGCCAGCCTTGCATGTCGGTGTGCATGTCAAGAATGGGCAATTTATGGCTATAGTTTGATTCGCCTTGCCAAGTTTCTCCATCCTCGACAAGCATCGAATAGCTTACGCGAAGGCCCTTGCGTCGAAGAGTGCCTTTGAATCCGGGAATTGGCTCTGCATTTCCCTTCACGGAGGCCGGGATATCGGCTTCATCAAAACGCATTGTTACGCCATCCGGAAGTGAGCAGGGCCCCATCATGCGAGGCCAAGCGCCATTTGCCATGGGCGGTTCGACGATCATCGAAATCTCGGCAAATTCGAGGGGATTGGGTTTGTTATCGCCAAAGGTGAACTGAACCGAACGGGTACGATCTTTCGAAAACACTTCAATCAATCCCGAGCGGGCGCCGTCGACGCTTAGGTGAGCTGTGGAAGCGTTCACAAATGCTTGTACATCCGCCTTTACGACTTGCCCGTTTTTCGTCGTTGTCCGTTGGGCGTACGTGGAATCGGTCCACTTTAGCGCTTGACGACAGCCGGCCCGAGCATATGTCTCGGGCAGAATCGACATCGCCAGCACGAGAAAAACGAATACACCAGCAAGCCTCATCATTTCAACCTGAAAAATTGCGTTAACTGCTGTTGGCCGATGGCCGCCACCACGAACTCTACCCTATCTGCCATCCTGGGTCAGGTCCAGTCGACGACGGCGGTAGCGCGCTCCCAAACCCACCTTCAATACTGCGCTAGAATCCCATCTCTTTCCCATTTCCAGACCGAGGAACGCATGCGCATCCTTCACACCATGCTGCGGGTCGGCGACCTGCAGCGCTCCATCGACTTTTACACACGGGTGCTCGGCATGACACTGCTGCGCAAAAGCGACAATCCCGAATACAAGTACACGCTCGCCTTCGTCGGCTACGGCAGCAATCCCGACCACGCCGAACTGGAATTGACCTACAACTGGGGCGTGGACAAGTATGAACTGGGCAGCGCCTACGGCCACATCGCCATTTCTACTGACGATATCGTTGCAGCCTGCGATCTGGCCCGCAACAATGGCGGCAACGTCACGCGCGAGCCGGGCCCGGTCAAGGGTGGCAGCACCGTGATCGCCTTCCTGACCGATCCGGACGGCTACAAGATCGAGCTCATCGAGCGCAAGGATGGGGTGCGCGCCGGCGGGCTCAACAACTAGGCGCGCGCCGGCGTTCGACCACTTAGATACCGACCACTTCCTTGATGCAGCGGTACAGCGCATCCCACTGGAAGGGCTTGAAGATATAGCCGTCGGCGCCGGCCTTGAGCCCACGCATGACCTGGTCGTCCGATACTTCGGAGGTGACCATCACCACCGGCACCTTGGCCCACTCGGCCTGGCGCCGGATGTAGGCCAGCACGTCAAAGCCATCGCGTCCCGGCGCGCCCGGCAGCACAATATCGAGCAGCACGATGTCGGGCGCTGTTCCGGACTGGACCGCAATGAGCGCCTGCGGCACGTCCGCCGCCACTTTCACGTTCATGCCTTTTTCCGACAGCAGCACCACCAGCAGTTCGGCCAATTCTTCGTCGTCTTCCACCACCAGCGCATTGAGGCCGACATTG
>JBJMVX010000323.1:0-4240 GCA_045810445.1 Massilia sp. | reverse complement strand
CGTTGTGAAAATAAGTGCGGTGCAAAATGTTGCAGCACACGGAATTGAAGAAGGTTTCTGCCAGTTCCGGCTGCTTGTGGCCGGACAGCATGCCGATGTAGTGCAGCTTGAGTTCGCGCCACACTTCATCGGTCAACTCGCCATTGTCGTACTCGTCTTCGAGGATTTGCACGCATTCGTGCACGCGCTTGTCGTAAAAGCCGATGCGCTCGCGCGCGGCAGTCTGGGCCACGGCCCAGGCGCCGGTTTCAAAATGGTGCTTGGCGACCTGGCTGGTCTGGCGGAATAAGCGGTAGTGCTTGTCGAAGCCGTCCAGGATGGTGCGCGCAATGTCGAATGCAATCTGGGACGAGAGCAGTTTCGGAAAGGCGGCTTGGGTCATCAGGCTTCTCGATTCAGTGCGGCGGCGAAACAGTCATTCTATAAGAAGGACCGTTTCCCCGTTCGACCGTGCATCGTCTTACTTGGTCTCGGCAAAGAGCTCGCGGCCGATCAGCATACGGCGGATTTCGCTGGTGCCCGCGCCGATTTCGTAGAGCTTCGCGTCACGCCACAAACGTCCGACCGGATACTCGTTGATATAACCATTGCCGCCCAGGCACTGGATGGCTTCGCCGGCCATCCAGGTGGCTTTTTCCGCGCTGTACAAAATGGCGCCGGCGGCATCCTTGCGCAGGTTGCGGATCGCCTCCGGGGTGGTAGCGCGGTCGCAGGCCTGGCCCACGGCGTAGACATAGGCGCGGCACGCCATCATGGTCGAATACATATCGGCCAGCTTGCCTTGCATGAGCTGGAATTCACCGATGGGCTGGCCAAACTGCTTGCGGTCATGCACGTAAGGCACGACGGCGTCCATGCAGGCCGACATGATGCCCAGCGGGCCGCCGGAGAGCACGGTGCGCTCGAAGTCCAGGCCCGACATGAGGACATTGACGCCCTTGCCCAGGCCACCCAATACGTTTTCAGCCGGTACTTCGCAATCCTGGAACACCAGTTCGCCCGTGTGCGAGCCGCGCATGCCCAGCTTGTCGAGCTTTTGCGCGATCGAGAAGCCCTTGAAGCCTTTTTCAATCAGGAAGGCCGTCATGCCGCGCGGACCGGCCTCCAGGTCGTTCTTGGCGTACACCACCAGCACGTCGGCGTCAGGGCCGTTGGTGATCCACATCTTGGTGCCGTTGAGCACCCAGCGGTCGCCCTTGAAGTCGGCGCGCAGCTTCATCGACACCACGTCGGAGCCGGCGTTCGGCTCGGACATGGCCAGGGCGCCTACGTGTTCGCCGGAAATGAGTTTCGGGAGGTATTTTTTCTTTTGCTCTTCGGTGCCGTTGCGCTTGATCTGGTTGACGCACAGATTCGAGTGGGCGCCGTAGGACAGGCCAACCGAGGCCGAAGCGCGCGAGATTTCTTCCATGGCCACGATGTGGGCCAGGTAACCCATCTGGGCGCCGCCGTATTGCTCGTCCACCGTGATGCCCAGCACGCCCAGGTCGCCCATCTTGCGCCACAAGTCCATGGGGAACTGGTCACTGCGGTCGATTTCCGCGGCGCGCGGCGCGATTTCAGCGGCGGCAAACTGCTGCACGGTCTCGCGCAGGGCGGCGATGTCCTCGCCATGGTCAAAGGTCAAGCCTGGAAGATGCAGCATTGTCGTCCTCGCGTGGGGTCAGAAGGTGAAAGGGTCATCATACGCATGTTTGACGTTTACGTAAACGTCAAGCGCCTCAGGCCGGCTGGGGCTTTTCTTCGCTGCGCGCCAGCATCTGGCGGCATTCTTCTTCATGGGCTGCAATTTCTTCCAGCGCCATGTCGATGTCTTCGCGCTGTTGCTCCAAGGTGGCACGCTGGGTGGCCAGCACGCCCAGGAAACGCTGCATCTGGGCCACCGTGTCCTTGGGCGACTCGTACATGTCGACGATACTCTTGATTTCCGACAAAGTCAGCCCGAGGCGCTTGCCGCGCAGGGTCAATTTCAGGTGGGTACGGTCACGCGGGGTGTAGACGCGGTTGCGCCCGCCGACGCCCTCGCGTTTGGGGCTGAGCAAACCCTGGTCTTCGTAGAAACGGATGGCACGCGCGGTGATGTCAAATTCACGCGCCAGTTCGGCGATGGTATAAGTAGGCATGGGTTCTGGGAGTGGCGGTTGAAAAAAGACGCAAGCCGGAATCGCTTAGAATGGCCATTGAAGCTGACGTTAACGTCAACGTCAAGCGTTTTGTCACGCTGGCGCCATTCCGACCACGAAAGAGCTCTGCCATGAACCATCTTGAAGCCCAGCTTGCCTATCCCTTGGGCGATACCCTGCCTGCCATCGGCACGGTACAGACCCTGGCGCCTGGCCTGCTCTGGTTGCGCATGCCGCTGCCGTTCGCCCTCGACCATATCAATCTGTGGCTCCTGGCCGACGAGCGCGAGGGCCGGCGCGGCTGGAGCGCCGTCGATTGCGGGGTGGCCAATGACGCCACCCGGGCGGCCTGGGAACAGGTTCTGGCCAGCACCACGGGCGAGGCAGGTCTGCTGCGGGTGTTTGCCACGCATTGTCATCCCGACCACGTGGGTCTATCTGAATGGTTGTGCAGCAAATATGGGGCGCCATTCTGGGCCACCACGGGCGAATATGCCTTTGCCCGCATGATGTCGGCTGCCCTGCCAGGCGTGGACGGCAGTGCCGCACTGCCGCATTTCGAGCGCCACGGCCTGGTTGATCCGGAACTGGTGGCGCGCATGGGCGAGCGGCGCAACTACTATCCCTCGCTGGTGCCGGCCGTGCCGCTGGCCTACACCCGCATGCAGGATGGCGAGCAACTGGCCATTGGCGAACACAGCTGGCGGGTGATCACGGGCTTTGGCCACGCGCCCGAGCATGCGTCGCTGTACTGCGAGGCGCTCAAGGTCCTTATTTCGGGCGATATGGTGTTGCCGCGCATTTCAACCAACGTGTCCGTGTTTGCGGTGGAACCCGAGGGCAATCCTTTGCAGCTTTACCTGGATTCCCTGGGAAAGTTTGCTGACTTGCCGGACGATACCCTGGTGCTGCCTTCCCACGGCAAGCCGTTTCGCGGCCTGCACACCCGTATCACCCAGCTGCGCGAGCATCACAGCGCGCGCCTGGCCGAAGTGATGCAAGCTTGCCAGCAGCCTCACAGCGCGGCTGACATCGTGCCCATCATGTTCCGCCGTCCGCTTGACGCGCACCAGCTCAGCTTTGCGCTGGGGGAAGCGCTGGCTCATTTGCACAAACTGTGGTTTGATGGAATTTTGCGCCGGGTGAAAGGCGACGACGGCATTTTCCGATTTGCGCTGATGTAGGCCAGATTCGGGAAAATTGCGGCCCTAGCAAGGGCAAACCGGGCGAAAGAGGCAGCATTTTTCGTCTTTACAAACTGTCGGTCTGCGGTCCGGCGAATTCGCCAAATTGTGACATAAAATCAGCAACTTGTCACATTTGGTCTCAACCCTCAAGAGACTGACTTTCATGACGTTGCGTGAAATAGTGCCACCCATGAATTCATCAAACGAACGAGAAAGCTTCAGTGAGCGCTTGCAGCAAGCATTGAAGAACGCCCATTACTCCCCTGACAGCCCGACTCGCCTGGCGCGTGAATTTAACATTCGCTTCGATGGACGTCCGATTACCGTGCACGCAGCCCGTAAATGGCTGGTGGGCGAGGCTATTCCCACCCAGGAGAAGCTGCGCATGATTGCCCAATGGCTGGGCGTACCTGCCGAGTGGCTACGCTTTGGCGGCAGCGAAACGGCAGCCAATGGTGTGGAAAATGGCAACGGTATTTCACGATTTGAGTCGGCAGATGTGAAATTAATTGCCGATTTGCAGAGATTGGACGAGCACCATCGTCAAATTGCACGCGAATTCATTCGGATGCTTGTACGCATTAACTACCAAAAGTAGCTATTCAGCGTTTCTATGTCCGCTAGCGCACAGTGGTGCGCTGCAACCTTCCTGATCATTCTTCCATCTTTTGCTGATTTCTCGCGCGAACTCAAGTCGCGCGCGGAAAGATCGCGCACGTGCTTATCAATTATCAAGTCGGCGCGCGAAAATTGATGCACAATGGCCAATCGGTGCCCAATATTACTTCAGAGTAATCTTTGTATAATGTGCAGCACAGAAGTGCGATAGTGGCTCATAATCACACAGCAGTACCCGCAACTGAACACCCCTGTTACGCAACAAGTCGAGGATGCAGCCGTCTTATGAAAAGTAACTACAGCAATACCGCG
>JBJMVX010000322.1:0-14332 GCA_045810445.1 Massilia sp. | reverse complement strand
CGCGTGTACGGCCACCTGACGGGCCTGCTGACCCTGATGAAAGGCCAGCCCCTGGCCTACAACAAGGACAACCAGGAAGACAAGGAGCCGCTGTTCGACACGGTCGATACCGTCACCGATACCTTGCGCATCTTTGCCGACATGGCGCGCGGGATCACCGTCAAGCCGGACGCGATGCGCGCCGCCGCGCTGCAAGGCTATGCCACCGCGACCGACCTGGCCGACTACCTGGTCAAGAAAGGCCTGCCCTTCCGCGATGCGCACGAAGCGGTGGCGCATGCCGTGCGCGCTTGCGACGCGGCCAAATGCGATCTGTCGGAGATGTCGCTCGAGCAGCTGCGCCAATTCTCCCCACTGGTGGACGAGGACGTGTTTGCCGTGCTCACGCTCGAGGGCTCGGTCGCCGCGCGTGACCATATCGGCGGCACCGCGCCACGCCAGGTGCGCGCTGCCATCGCGCGCGTGAAAGCGCAGCTCGGGGAGTAGACCAACCCGGGCACGCGTGCGGCAACCATAACAACCATAAGGGAGACTGCCCCACGATGTTCATCTCGTTCTCACGCCGGATCGACCGCTTCAACGAGGCGGTCGCCGGCCTTGCCAGTTGGGCCTTGCTGGCAGCCGTCATCGTCTGCGTCGTCAACGCCGTACTGCGCTACACCATCAATTTTGGCTCGAACGCCTGGCTGGAAATCCAGTGGTATCTGTATGCCGCCATGTTCCTGCTCGGTTCCGCCCACACGCTAAGGCGCGACGAGCATGTGCGGGTGGACGTCGTCGTTGGGCGCTTTGGCAAACGCACCCAGGTCTGGATCGACCTGTTCGGCTACCTGTTTTTTCTGATGCCAGTGTGCCTGCTGATCATCTGGTACGGCCTGCCGTACGCCCTGATCGCCCTGCGCAGCGGTGAACATGGCAATGCAGGAGGACTGCTGGTATGGCCGGCCAGGATGCTGGTGCCAATTGGCTTCACGCTCCTGATCCTGCAAGGCGTGTCCGAAATCATCAAGCGTATCGCCTTTTTGGCAGGGCGCAGCGACGGGTCCGACTTTGCCAAACAGGCCGCGACACCACAGGACGAGATCGCCGCGATCAAAGCCGCCAACCACCTCGATTAGACCAGGCGGCACCCATGGAACACTTCCTCATCGCGAATCTGGCGCCCATCATGTTCGCCTCGCTGGTCATCTTTCTGCTGTCCGGCTTTCCGGTGGCCTTTTCGCTGGCGGCCAATGGCCTGTTCTTCGGCGCGATCGGCATCGCCGTGGGCAAATTCACACCAAGCCTGTTGCAGGCGCTCCCCAACCGCATCTTCGGCATCGAAAGTAACGAGACCCTGCTGGCCATTCCCTTTTTTACGTTCATGGGACTGATCCTGGAACGCTCGGGGATGGCGGAGGACCTGCTCGACACCATCGGCCAGTTGTTCGGCCCCATACGCGGCGGCGTCGCCTATGCCGTCATTTTCGTCGGCGCCCTGCTCGCCGCCACCACCGGGGTGGTGGCGGCCTCCGTCATCTCCATGGGCCTCATATCGCTGCCGATCATGCTGCGCTATGGTTACGACAAGCGCCTGGCGTCGGGGGTCATTGCCGCCTCGGGCACGCTGGCGCAAATCATTCCGCCCTCGCTGGTCTTGATCGTGATGGCCGACCAACTGGGTCGCTCGGTCGGCGCCATGTACCGCGCAGCCTTTTTCCCAGGCCTGATGCTCACCGCGCTGTATGCCGGCTACGTGCTGGCAGTATCGATTTTCCGGCCCTCCTGGGTGCCGGCGCTGCCACCGGAAGCGCGCAACCTGCGCGAGCCCAATGGCGACAGCGGCCTGCTCTCGCTCGGTGTGCTGATGCTGGGTGCGCTGGCAATCGGCTTCGGTTTCGCCCACGTGTGGGGCAGCCACCACCCCGACCTGGAAGGCGACAAGCTGGCTGTCTATTCGGCGGCGGTTGCCATCGGTAGTGCGCTGGTCCTGGCGCTCCTCAATCGCCGCCTGAAACTGGGCCTGCTATCGCGCATGGCGGAAAAAATCGTCTTTGTGCTCACGCCCCCGCTGGCCCTGATCTTCCTGGTCCTGGGCACCATCATCGTGAGCATCGCCACCCCGACCGAAGGCGGCGGCATGGGTGCGGCTGGCGCCATCGTCATGGCGCTGATGAACCGGCGCCTGTCCTTCAAGCTGCTCAAGCAAGCCATGGAGCACACCACGCGCCTATCGTGCTTCGTCATGTTCATTCTGATCGGGTCAACCGTGTTTGCCCTGGTGTTTCGCGGCGTGGACGGCGACCTGTGGGTGGAACACCTGCTCACCAGCCTTCCGGGTGGCGTGATCGGCTTTCTGGTGGTGGTCAACCTCATGTTCTTCGTGCTGGCCTTCTTCCTCGACTTCTTTGAACTGGCCTTCATCCTGGTTCCGCTGGTGGGGCCCGTGGCGCACAAACTGGGCATTGACCTGATCTGGTTTGGCGTGCTGCTGGGTGTGAACATGCAGACCTCCTTCATGCATCCGCCCTTCGGCTTTGCCCTGTTCTACCTGCGCTCTGTAGCGCCCAAGTCGGTAAAGACCTCGGACATCTACTGGGGCGCGATGCCCTTCGTGCTGATCCAGCTTGTGATGGTGGGCCTGATCATTGCCTTCCCTTCGCTGGTGTCGGTCGAAAAAAGCGACAACATGACCGAGCAGCTGGAGCTCAAGCTTGACGGACCGCCCGCCGCGCCCGAAGCGCTGATGCCGCCGCAGGACGGCGAGGCGGCGCCCAAAAAAGAAGAGGACGACAGCGCGCCTCAGCTGAATTTTTCAAGTGACCCGGAGAAGAAACCATGAGCGGTATCGGAATAGGCGGCAGCACGATGGAAGCGGCACTGGCCGCCCTGCAGGACATGAGCGGCGGGATGGTCGCCATCGGCAAGGACGAGCACCTGGCGCGCATCGCACGCGCGCAAGGATATATGCAGGAACACGGCATTGCAGCGGTTTATCTCAATGCCGGCACCAACATGAGCTACTTCACCGGCACCAAATGGTATGCCAGCGAACGCATGGTAGGCGCCATTTTGCCAGCGCGCGGCGCGCTCGAATACATCGCACCTGCCTTTGAAGAGAGCACGCTCAAGGACTTCATGCTGGTCGAAGGTGCGGTCAACGTATGGGAAGAACACGAAAGTCCCTATCAGCTCTTCGTCAACGTCTTGGCACGCATGGGCATTGCGCCGGACGCCAGTCTGCCGCCGCGCATCGGCATCTGCGAAAGCGCCGCCTTCTTCATTGCCGACGGCATCCGGCCGCTCGCTGGCGGCTACGCTCTGGAAAACGCCAAGGCCGTCAGCGCCTTTTGCCGTGCGCGCAAATCGGCCGCGGAGATCGCCCTGATGCAGCGCGTGAAGGACATGACACTGGAAGTGCACAAGGCTGCTGCCAGCATCCTCACCGAGGGCATCACCACGGTGGAAGTTGCCGACTTCATCGCGCGTGCGCACCGCAAAGTGGGCGCGCCAGGCTCTTATTTTTGTATCGTGCTGTTTGGCGAAGCGACAGCCTACCCGCACGGTGTGAGCTATGTGCAGACCTTGAAGCAGGGCGACGTGGTCCTGATCGATACCGGCTGCCAGCTCAAAGGCTACATCTCCGACATTACGCGCACCTATGTGTTTGGCGAGATCAGCGAGCGCCAGCGCTTTGTGTGGGACGCCGAAAAGCGCGCCCAGGAGGCTGCCTTCGCCGCTGCCCAACTGGGCGTACCGTGCAGCGCGGTGGATGCGGCCGCGCGTGTGGCGCTGCAGGCGGACGGCTTCGGCCCCGGCTACAAGCTGCCGGGCCTGCCGCACCGCACGGGACACGGCATCGGCATGGACATCCATGAGTGGCCTTACCTGGTGGGGAGCGACCATACGCCGCTGGACGTGGGCATGTGCTTTTCCAATGAACCGATGATCTGCATTCCTGGCGAATTTGGCGTTCGCCATGAAGACCACTTCTACATGACGGCAGACGGCCCGCGCTGGTTCACGCAGCCGGCGCATAGCATCGATGATCCGTTTGGCCTGCAGCGCTAACGCGCGTCGCCAACCACCGCTACAACTACTACAACCAGCGCCACCACCACTACAACCACTGCAACCACCACAACTACAACCACGGCAACCACCACTGTCCTTGCGAAAGCGAGGACCCATATTCTGCCAGCTCAGCATGGGTCCTCGCTTTCGCAAGGACAGTGGAGTGCCGATCTGAGTCGTAGGAAAAGCCCTGCCATTTCGCTTGCGCGCCGGTCTGTGTATTCACAAATATTTACAAATGGCATCTAGGATAGTTTCCTAAAATCATCTACCATCAAAGACGTGCTTTTCACATCAGGATGGTATTCATGCTAGATATACATGACGATTGCCTTGTCGGAAACGATGATGCCAAGAGCGAAACGGTTGCGACCGACGCCTCCCCGCTTGCCACGCCTGCGCTCGCACTGCTGAGCGGCACACTGCTCGCTGCCTGCGGCGGCGGCAGTTCCGGTTCCTCCGATACCCCCCCGCCACCACCGCCTCCACCACCTACGCCACCGACCGCCGCCGAAGCCTCGCGCTTCCTGGCGCAAGCGTCGATGGGCAGCACACGGGACCAGATGGCGCGCGTGATCTCGCTCGGTTATTCGGGCTGGCTCGATGAGCAGTTTGCCCTGCCCGCCTCCGGCACCCATTGGGACTGGCTGGTCGCAGGCGGTTACAACGCAGCGGCCAATGTGAACAGCGAAGCAGGCATCGACGCCAGCCTCTGGCGCAAACTGTTGTCTTCGCCCGACACCTTGCGCCAGCGCGTGACCCTGGCCCTGTCGGAAATCGTAGTGGCCGCCGTCACCGGTTTTGTCGGCTCGGGCTGGAAGTCCTTCTCCGCCGCCGCCTTCCTCGATCTGCTGGAAGCCAACGCTTTTGGCAACTATCGCACACTGTTGCAAAAAGTCTCGCTCAGCGCGCCCATGGGCGAGTTCCTCACCTACCGCGGCAACGTCAAGTTCAATCCGACCACGGGCGCCATGCCGGACGAGAACTATGCGCGCGAAGTCATGCAGCTGTTTACCATCGGCCTGCTGCAATTGAATCTGGACGGCACGCCCAAACTGACCAACGGCAATCCGGTCGAGACCTACACCCTGGACGATATCACCGGCCTGGCCCGCGTCTTCACCGGCTGGAACTATGACCTAACCGGCACCACCACCGCCACGCCAGATTTCAAGGGCCGCCCGATGACGCAGACGGCCTCGCGTCACGAGAGCGGCACCAAGGTATTCTTAGGCACCACCATCCCGGCCGGCACTGACGGCCTGACCAGCCTGACCATGGCGCTGGACACGATTTTCGCGCACGCCAATGTGGGGCCTTTCATCAGCCGCCAACTGATCCAGCGCCTGGTGTGCAGCAATCCTAGCCCGGCCTATGTCAGCCGTGTCGCTACCGTTTTCAACAACGACGGCACTGGCGTCAAGGGCAACCTCAAAGCCGTGGTCAAGGCCATCTTGCTTGACACGGAAGCGCGCAGCGCGGCCGGCCTGACGGATCCGAATTTCGGCAAGCAACGCGAACCGATCATGCGCCTGGCTGCCTGGGCTCGCGCCTTCAAGGCAACGTCGCCAAGCGACCTTTGGCCAATTGGGAATACCTCCGACCCTGGCACCCGTCTGGGCCAAAGCCCGCTCCGTTCGGCCACCGTATTCAATTTCTTCCGTCCCGGTTACGTGCCGCCCAACAGTGCCATCGGCACGGCAGGCCTGGTCGCACCAGAGTTCCAGATCACCAATGAATCCACGGTGGTCGGCTATCTGAACTACATGCAGAACCTGATCAGCCGCGGCACCGGTGACTTCAAGGCCGATTACACGGCGCTGCTGCCCCTGGCCGACACGGCGCAAAGCCTGATCGATGAAATCAATGTGGTGCTTGCCGCCGGCCAGTTGTCAGCCGCGACCGTCACCCTGATCAAGGGCGCCCTCGACAGCATGGCCTCAGGCACCGACACCGCGCGCTTAAACCGTATCTACGCGGCGCTGGTCATGGTGATGGCCGCCCCCGAATTCATTGTGCAGAAATAGGAGCTTGCCTTGAACAGCAAAGATGGAATGACCGCATCGCGGCGCGCGTTTCTGAAACGCGCATCGGCGCTTTCAATTGCCGGCGTCGCCGCCCCCTGGGCGCTGAACCTGGCTGCCATGGCTGAAGCGAGCGCCGCCACGGCCACCGATTACAAGGCACTGGTCTGCGTGTTTCTGTACGGGGGCAATGATTACGCCAACACGGTGGTGCCGTACGACGCAACCAGCTACACCCAGTACCAACTGGCCCGCCCTTCGTTTGCCTACACCAAGGCCAGCCTGGACGCGACCTTGCTGACACCATCGGTGGTGCCGGTCGACTCCGGCGGCTTTTCGCACCAATACGCGCTGGCGCCCGAACTGTCGGCCCTCTTGCCCCTGTTCGACGCCGGCAAACTGGGTGTGATGCTCAATATTGGCACCCTGGTCCAGCCGACCACGAAGGCCCAATACACCAACAAATCAGTCAAGCTGCCGCCCAAGCTGTTTTCGCACAATGACCAGCAATCAGTGTGGCAATCGTCCTCGCCCGAAGGCGCCACCTCGGGCTGGGGCGGTCGCATGGGCGACTTGTTCCAGCAATTTAATACCAACGCCACCTTCACCTGCGTGAACGTGTCGGGCAATGCGGTCTATCTGTCGGGCGCCTCGGCAGTCCAGTACCAGGTGTCGACCAATGGTTCGGTGCCAATGAACGGGTTGAAAAGCCCACTGTTCGGCTCCAGCGCCGCCACGGCGGCCCTGCGTACCCTGATCACCCAGCCGCGCACCAATCTGCTCGAGAGCGAATACAACCGCGTGAGCAAACGCTCGGTCGATGCCAATGAAGTGTTGACTGCAGCCTTGGCTAGCGCGCCTGCCCTGACCACCACTTTCCCAACCGGTAACAGCCTGGCCGACCAGTTGAAGATGGTGGCACGCATGATTTCCGCCGCGCCAACGCTAGGCACCAAGCGCCAGGTGTTTTTCGTTTCGCTGGGCGGCTTCGACAACCACGACGGCATGTTGACCGACCATCCCGTCTTGATGACCAAGGTAGGTGCTGCCCTGTCCGCGTTTTATGCAGCCACCGCGGAACTGAACGTGGCCGACAAGGTCACAGCATTTACCGCTTCCGATTTCGGCCGTACCTTAGCTGGCAACAACGATGGTTCCGACCACGGCTGGGGCAGCATGCACTTTGTGCTCGGCGGCGCGGTCAAGGGCAAACGCTTTTACGGCACCGCCCCGATTGTCGCCAACAATGGTCCGGACGATGTGGGCCAGGGTCGCTTGTTGCCAACCACCTCGGTCGAACAATTGGCTGCCACGCTGGGTAGTTGGTTGGGCGTGACCGATAGCGAACTGCTGGCCATGTTGCCCAATTTGAGCAACTACAACGTCTCGGCGCGCAATCTCGGCTTCGTATAGACTGACCACTTAGCCGCATGGCCAAGGGGTCACTGTTTTATGGCAGAGACACACGAGACGCCGTTTGACGAACTATTTCGGGCTCACCCCATTCCGATGTGGGTGTACGACCTGGAAACGCTCGCCTTCATGGCGGTCAATACGGCCGCCGTTGTCCATTATGGCTACAGCGAGGCCGAGTTCCTGGCCCGCACCATCGTCGACCTGCGCCCGTCGGCGGAAGTACCGCGCCTGCTCGCCAACCTCAAGAACGCGCCCCGCGACACTCTGGAAAAATCCGGCACCTGGTGCCACCGCACCAAGGATGGCCGGCTGATCGATGTGGAGATCAGCTCCCACCCTTTGCAGTTCCAGAGCCGCGCCTGCAAGTTCGTGCTGGCCCACGACGTCACCGACCGCATTCATGCCCAGGAGCGCATTGCGCGCCTGAACCGGGTGTATGCGCTGCTGTCAGGTATCAATTCGGCCATTGTGCGCATCCGCGACCGCGACGCCCTGTTCAAGGAAGCCTGCCGCCTGGCCACCATGGAGGGCGGCTTCGTCACTGCCTGCATCGACATGGTCGAAGCCGATGGCCTGCACATGCACAACGACGCCCACGCAGGCCTGACGCTGCCCACACGCCCCGACGCGCTGGCGCCGCAGTGGATTGCCAACCGTGCCGCGCACACCCAGCAGCCAGTGATCTGCAATGACATCGCCAGCGACCCGGCCATGCAGCCATTCAGTACCCACCTCGGTGCGCGTGGCTTTCGCGCAGCAGCCTCGTTTCCGCTACAGGTCGGCCCGCGCATCATCGCCGTGCTGACCCTGGTGTCGGGCACCGCCCAGGTATTCGACGATGAGGAACTGAAAATTCTCAATGAGCTGGCGGGTGACCTGTCCTTTGCCCTGCTGTTTTTTGACCGCGAAGAGCAACTGAGCTACCTGGCCTTTTATGATGCGATGACAGGCTTGCCCAATCGCCGCCTGTTTCAGGACCGCCTCTCGCAACTGCTGCTTCATGGCGCGGCGCCAGTAACCGCGGTGGTGCTGATCAACCTGGACCGTTTTTCGCAGTTCAACGACGCATTGGGGCGCCACATGGGCGACGCCCTGCTGGTGGCGATAGGCCAGCGTTTGGGGCATGGCCTGCCCGATGGCTATAACGTTGCCCGCATTGGCGGCGACACCTTCGCGCTCACGCTGACCGAGCTGGCACGTGGCGAAGACGCCGCCGAGCGTTTGCAGGACCAGGTCTTTGACGCGCTCGATCTGTCCTATCAGCTGGGTGGCCAGGAAGTGCGCATCTCTACCCGTGCTGGCATGGCGCTGTTCCCGGCCGATGGAGCCGATGCGGAGACGCTCTTCAAGCACGCCGAGGCGGCGCTGCGTAACGCCAAATCATCGGGCCAACGCTATATGTACTACGCGCCGCGCATGAATGCGGCACTGGCCGCACGCATGGCGCTCGAACACGCACTGCAGACAGCGCTCGAAGAACAGCAATTTGAAATGTACTACCAGCCGCGCGTGAACCTGGCGACGGGACGGGTCGTCAGCGCGGAAGCCCTGATCCGCTGGAACCGTCCGCAGCATGGCGTGGTGGGCCCGGTCGACTTCATCGCGCTGGCCGAGGAAACGGGCCTGATTCGTCCGATCGGCATCTGGGTGGTGGAGGCAGTGTGCGCGCAGATCCAGCGCTGGCGCGAGGCCGGCATCGTGTTCGTACCGGTGGCGATCAACCTGTCGGCGGTGCAGTGCATGCAGGCCGATTTGCTCAATGCGATAGCCGGCATCATGGCCACGTACGGCATTGGGGAGAACCTGATTGAGTTCGAGTTGACCGAGACGGCGGTGATGAATAATCCCGACGAGGCGGGGCGCAATCTGCACGCCCTTAAAACGCTGGGGGTGCAACTGGCGCTGGACGATTTTGGTACGGGCTATTCATCACTGGCACAACTGAAGCGCTTCCCGTTCGACTATGTCAAGATTGATCGCGCGTTTATTTCTGGCGTGGGCTTGATCGCGGAAGACGAAGCCATTGCCGCCGCCATCATCGCGATGGCGCATGGCATGGGCTTGAAGGTGGTGGCCGAGGGCGTGGAGACCGCCGCCCAGTTGGACGTGCTACGCGAACTGCGCTGCGACGAAATGCAGGGATTCCTGTTCAGCACCGCCTTGCCGGCGCCGCAGTTTGAGGCGTTGCTGCGGATGGATAAACGCTTGTAATATCTTGGGAGCACAGCAGCGCGCTCATACCCAGCCACAGAAAGCGCGCCCCCGCAAAACAATAGCAAGCTCCGCCGCCTCCCCCAACACTGTCCTTGCGAAAGCGAGGACCCATAGCGCCTTGAACAGAGAGGAAAACAATAGCAAGCTCCGCTGCCTTCCCCAACACTGTCCTTGCGGGAAAGCGAGGACCAATAGCGCCTTGAACAGAGAGGCCGTGCTGGCGAAGCCGAGCTGGTATGGGTCCTCGCTTTCGCAAGGACAGTGAGTTTAGCCGTCGGCGTTCGAGTTCGCGGTTACCGGTTCTCGGCTAGTTGCTTACGCTTCACCCAGCCACCAAGTGCAATGACCGCTTCATCACCAACGTCAAAATATCATAGCTGGCCACCAGCTCATCATTCTGATTGGTCACCTGCACATCCCATGCGACCACGCCTTGCCCCACGCCCTTTTCATCGGTGCGATTGCGATCCACCTTGCGCTTGCAGGTCAGGCGCGCGCGGATCGTATCGCCAATGGCCACCGGCGTAATGAAGCGCAGATTATCCAACCCATAGTTGGCCAGCACCGGCCCCGGCGCCGGCGAGACAAAGAGGCCCGCCGCCGCCGACAGCACAAAATACCCGTGCGCGATGCGCTTGCCGAACTGCGAGTCCTTCGCTGCAATCTCGTCAAAGTGCATGTAGAAGAAGTCGCCCGAAATGCCGCCAAAGGCCACAATATCCGCCTCGCTGACCGTACGACGATGCGTCAACAGCGAGTCGCCCATTTGCAGGTCTTCAAAGTATTTGCGGAAGGGATGCAACTCGCTCTCGCGCACAGCGGCACCACGCACATACTCGCCCGTCACAGCGGCCAGCATCGTTGGCGAACCTTGCAGGGCCGCGCGCTGCAGGAAGTGACGTACCGCGCGAATGCCACCCAACTCCTCGCCACCACCTGCACGTCCCGGACCGCCATGCTTCAACTGCGGCAGCGGCGAGCCGTGACCGGTGGAGTCGACCGCCGCCTCGGCATTCAAGACCAGCACCCGCCCATGCGAGGCGGCCATGGTCGGCACGGCCTTGGCCGCAAC
Source organism: Massilia sp. (assembly GCA_045810445.1). Lineage (GTDB taxonomy): Bacteria > Pseudomonadota > Gammaproteobacteria > Burkholderiales > Burkholderiaceae_D > Telluria_A. Next base: position 3,553 of record JBJMVX010000322.1, on the reverse strand, counting down.
CAGCGGGTCCTTGGTCACCAGCGTGCTAACCAGGCTACCCTTGCCGCGCGCGGCCAGTGCCAGCGCTTCGTCCAGGTCCGAATACGTCATCATCGTGCTGACCGGACCGAATGCTTCCACGTCATGCACTGCGTCGTTGCTCATGCCATTGCGGCACAGGAGCAGGGTCGGCGAGAAGAACGCGCCATTGGCCGCGCCCTCGCCCACCGGCTTGAATCCATCCTTGGCGCCAAACAGCACTTCATTGCCGCGTGCGAGCATCTCGACCCTCTCGCCCACATCGCGTTGCTGGTCCATCGAGGCCAGCGCGCCCATACGCACGCCTTCCATCGACGGGTCGCCCACCACAATTTTCGACAAGCGCTGGCGCAGTCGTTCGCCCACTGCTTCCACGTGCTGCTGGGGGACGATGATGCGGCGGATCGCGGTACATTTCTGTCCCGCCTTGCCGGTCATTTCGCGCGCTACTTCCTTGACGAACAAGTCAAATTCCGCGTCGTCAGGCGTCACGTCCGGTCCCAGAATCGCGCAGTTGAGCGAGTCGGCTTCGGCGGTGAACGGGACTGAATTGGCGATCAGGTTTTTGTTCACCCGCAGCTTGGCGGCTGTGTCGGCCGAGCCGGTGAAGGTAACCGCGTCAAACCCGCCCAGGCGGTCCAGCAGATCGCCGGTGCTGCCAATAACCAGTTGCAGCGCGCCGGCCGGCAGCAGGCCCGAGTCGGCAATCATGCGCACCACGGCTTCGGTCAGGTAGCTGGTCGCCGTCGCGGGTTTGCCGATGCAGGGCATGGCAGCCAGGAAGCTGGGCGCAAACTTTTCAAGCAGGCCCCAGATCGGGAAATTGAAGGCGTTGATGTGCACCGCCAGGCCGCCGCGTGGCACCAGGATATGGGTGCCGGCGAAGCCACCGTTCTTGCCCAGTGCAAGCGCTGGCCCCTCGTGCAGCACGTTGCTGGAAGGGAGTTCGCGGCTGCCCATGCTGGCGTAGGCGAACAGGGTCCCGATGCCGCCTTCGATGTCGACCCAACTGTCGGCGCGGGTGGCGCCTGTCAGGTGCGAGACTGCGTACAGTTCTTCCTTGCGCTCCATCAGGTACAGGGCCAGCGCCTTCAGGCACAGTGCGCGCTTCTGGAAGTCCAGCGCCATCAGCGCCGGGATGCCGGTTTTGCGGGCATAGGTCACCGCTTCGTCGAAGTCGATTTTCTCGGCGTGGGTGTGGTAGATCAGCGCGTTGTTGAGGGCACTGTGCAGGGGCATCGATGCTTCGGCACCGATCCAACGGCCACCGATGTGGCTTTGCAGGGTAACGACCTGGCTCATGAAGATTCTCCGTTCTGTTTTTTAGGGGCGTGCATGTCGGGACCAAAATCGAAGCGCGGTCGATCCGCGTCGATTTCCGTAAAAGCGTCCACTTCGCGCATGGTCTGCAGCGAACGCCGTGTGAGATCGTGATACTGGCTGGTGCCAAAACTCTTCCAGGCGATATCCTGGTCGGACAGTTCGCGCACCACGCGTGCCGGCGCGCCCATGACCAGGCTGCGTGGCGGGATGATCATGCCGGCTTTGACAAAGCTCATCGCAGCGACGATGGACGCCTCGCCAACCACGGCCTTGTCCATGACCACGGCGTTCATGCCGACCATGGCATTGCGCAGGATGCGGCAACCGTGCAGCACTGCGCCGTGGCCAATATGGCCATCGATGCCAACGACTGTGTCTTCTCCGGGAAAGCCGTGCATGACGCAGCTGTCCTGCACGTTGGAACCCTCTTCCATCACCAGGCGCCCGAAATCGCCGCGCAAGGACGCCAGCGGGCCCACGTAGCAGCGCGGCCCGACAATCACGTCGCCAATGAGGACCGCCGACGGATGGACGTAGGCAGTGGGATGCACCACCGGCCGCACGCCATCGATTTCATAGACCTTGACCATGGCCGCCTATACCCGCTCGATGATCAGGGCGATGCCTTGGCCCACGCCGATACACATGGTGCACAGGGCATAGCGCCCGCCAGTGCGATGCAGCTGGTTGACGGCAGCAAGCACCAGGCGCGCTCCGGAGGCGCCCAGCGGGTGGCCAATGGCAATCGCGCCGCCGTTCGGGTTGACGTGGGCGGCGTCGTCCGCCAATCCCAAATCGCGCGTGACGGCCAGGCCTTGTGCGGCAAACGCTTCATTCAATTCGATGACATCCATCTGGCCGATATTCAGGCCCGTCATGGCCAACACTTTTTTGCTGGCAGGCGAAGGGCCGAAACCCATGATGCGTGGCGCCAGGCCGGCCGTGGCCATGCCGACCACGCGGGCACGCGGCGTTAGACCATTGCGACCGGCAGCGTCGCCCGATGCGATCAGCAAGGCGCAGGCGCCGTCGTTCAGGCCAGAGGCATTGCCGGCGGTGACGGTGCCGTCTGGCGTGACTACACCTTTGAGCTTGGCCAGCATCTCGATGCTCGAATCCGGGCGGGCATGTTCGTCCGTGTCAAACACGCGTACTTCACCCTTTTTCTGGGGGATAGTCACGGCCACGATTTCTTCCTTGAACACGCCGGCGGCGTGTGCTGCGGCCCAGCGCTGCTGGCTGCGCAGGGCGAATGCGTCCTGGTCGGCGCGGCTGATGTCAAACTCGCGTGCCACGTTTTCCGCTGTCTCTGGCATGGTGTCGATGCCGTATTTTGCCTTCATCAGCGGGTTGACGAAGCGCCAGCCCAAGGTGGTGTCCTCGATTTTCGCCGCGCGCGAGAAGGCGCTGTCCGCCTTGCCCATCACGAAGGGCGCGCGCGTCATGCTCTCGACGCCGCCGGCGATGATCAGGTGGGCTTCACCGGCCTTGATGGCGCGTGCGCCGATCCCCACGGCGTCGAGGCTGGAGCCACACAGGCGGTTGATGGTGTTGGCCGGCACTTCAGGCGGCAGGCCAGCGAGCAGCGCCGCCATGCGACCGATGTTGCGATTGTCTTCGCCGGCCTGGTTGGCGCAGCCAAAATACAGGTCGTCGACGGCGCGCCAGTCCACGCCAGGGTTGCGCGCCATGAGGGCAGCGATCGGCAGTGCGGCCAGGTCGTCGGCGCGCACACTGGCCAGGGAGCCACCATAGCGGCCGAAGGGAGTGCGAATGGCGTCGCAAATGAAGGCGTCAGTTGGTTTGCTCATGGATTCTCTTTCAGGATTTCGGGCGCTGGTCGATCACGCGCTTGGCTTTGCCGGTCAGGGTACGTTCTATCCCTTCAGGCGCCACCAGGGTGACCTTGGTGCTCACGCCCACAAAGGTTTTGATGTGGTGTTCAAGTTCTGCCGCCAGGACGGCCACGTCGCCGGGCGACTGCGAGGGGTCGCGCAATTCGCCGGTCACGGCCAGCTTGTCCAGGTGGCCGTCGCGGCTGACGACAAGCTGGTAGTGCGGTGCGAGCTGCGGCATTTTCAAAATCAGTTCTTCGATCTGGCTGGGGAAGACGTTGACGCCGCGGATGATCAGCATGTCGTCCGAACGACCGGTAATCTTGTCCATACGGCGCATGGAGCGCGAAGTCGGTGGCAGCAGGCGTGTCAGGTCG
>JBJMVX010000321.1:0-7742 GCA_045810445.1 Massilia sp. | reverse complement strand
TGGGCGTGCAATATAGTGGATGCGACCCGCATAGCGTTCGGACAGTGCGGCGAGGGCCGGATTGCCATGGAAATCGAGCAGCAAGGCGCGGCCGTCGTGCATGGCCGCAGCCAGGGAGCTGCCGTCATCAAACGCAAAATTCGGTACGCTGCGACCGATCAGCGGATGCGCGCCACCGAGATCGTACTGGTTGGTCACGCCCCACACTCTGCCGGCGATGTGCGTCGCACCGTCGCGCGTGGCCATCAGCTCGCGCATGATCGCGTGCAGGGCCTTGGCATGCGGGTCAGGGCGCATGATCGCGACCTGGGCGCGTGACCAGTCCAGCACCTGTGCGCCGACCGGGTGACGCTCAATGTGATAGGTGTCGAGTAAGCCATCTGGCGCACTGCCGTCGATGGTCGCGGCGAGCTTCCAGCCCAGATTCATGGCGTCGCCCAGGCCCAGGTTCAAACCCTGACCGCCCAGGGGCGAATGGATGTGCGCCGCGTCGCCCGCCAGCAGAATGCGACCCTTGCGGTAGCTGGTCGCCTGGCGTGCGCGGTCGGTCCAGGTGGTGGCAACATGCAGGGCGGTGATGGTCACGTCGGTGTTTGAAATCCTGCGCAGCACTTCCTGAACCCGAGCCAGGGTGATGGGCGCATCCGAGTTGTGAAAGGCGCCATTGTCGAAGTCCTGCAGGTTCAGGTAACCGGGCTGGAACTGGGCGTACATGCCGGTGGGCGTGGTCACGCGGCCGGGCTGAAGTTTCTCCGGATCAGCCAGGGTCGCGTGGGTGGTGTAGCCGGTGAATTCCGGCTCGGTGCCGGCAAATTCCATATCAGCCGCCTTGCGCACCGCGCTGCGGGCGCCGTCGCAGCCCACCAGCCACTGGCCGTGAAAGGTCTGTGCGTCAGTCTGCACGGTCACCCCGTCGACGGTCTGGGCGGCGTCGGTGATGCCCTGGCCACGGCGTATCGTTACACCGAGTGCTTCGGCGCGGCGCGCCAGCACAGTCTCCAGTTCCGCCATTTCGGACATCAGGCTGGTAGCGGTGGAACTTGGCAGGCGATAGGACCACTGGCTTGTATCGATCAGGTCAGCCATGAGGGGAATGCCGGCGAAATGCCCGGCCTGTCGCGTGGCTTGCGGAACGGGCGCTTTACCGAAGGGGTTCTGGAGGCGCTTGGGAACGTCCAGTTGATCGAGCAGGCCGCGACGGTCCAGTGCTTCGATGGTGGGTGTGGACAGGCCGCGCAGGCCAAATGGCAGCTGCTTCAGGGGAGAGTCGGGTGTATCGGATTTTTCCAGAATCAGGACGGTGCATTTGGCCAGGGCCAGTTCGCATGCGAGGAACAGGCCGACAGGGCCGGCGCCGGAAATAATAACGTTGTAAATCGTTTGGTTTTTATTGTTGTTCATGGGATGAGTCGTTCATACAAAAAAAAGACCCGCACCCTACTGTCCTTGCGCACGCGAGGACCCATCCTGACGCCGCATAGAACTGCTATGTCGCGGAGCTCCGGCGGCATTGGTCCTCGCTTGCGCAAGGACAGTGTGGTGGAGGGGCGCGCTTTGTTAGCCGAATAGAAGTTCGGTGCGAAAGCGCCATGCGTAGGTCTGACTGACCTTAAGCTTTTCCGGGTGATCGCGCAGCTCCACCGTGATGTTGCTTAGTTCATCGCGATGAGCGCGGGCGATGGCGCGAACGGCAACCACCGTGCCACGATGGATCTGCCAGAACTGGTCGGGGTCCAGCCCCAGTTGCAGTTCCTTGATGGGCTTGCGGATCAAGCCTTCGTCGCTTGCACTAACCACACGCGTGTAGCGTGAGTCCGACTCGAAGAATAGCACTTCTTCGATCGGGAAAATTTTTATCGTGCTGCCGGACGTGGCGCTGATCCAACGAATGCGCTCTTGCGCGCTGGCCGCACGTAGCCGGCGGTCCAGATCTGCCATCGCCTTGAGCAAGTCCGCGCTATCCGTGTTGCGCGCCACTTGCATACGCAGGCGCGTGATCGCCTGCTCAAGCCGCTCCTGGGTTACTGGTTTGAGCAGATAGTCAACTGCCCCGAGATCGAAGGCCTCGAGCGCATGGTTGTTGTAGGCTGTTGTGAAAACGATGCGGCAGCTGCCATCGCTCGCTCCCGCCACTTCCAGGCCGCTGGCGCCGGGCATGCGGATATCCAGGAAAGCGATATCGGGGCGCAAACGTGCAATGGCGTCGATGGCGTCGGCGCCGTCTTCGCAGAGGGCGACAATCTCCAGCTCGGGCCAGGCCAGGGCGAGCATGCGTTGTAGATCGGTGCGCTGCAGGTCTTCATCGTCGGCGATGATTGCGGTCGGCATGTCAGTGTCCACCTTCGGATAAGGGTCGCAGCGGTAGCGCTATACGGGCGATGACGCCACCCTCGTCGCCGGCATGCAGGGATAGTGCCGCCTCGCCGCCATACAAATGTTTAAGGCGTTCGCGAATATTCGACAAACCTATGCCGCTTCCGCTCGAGGCGCTGCCGAAGCCTGCACCGTTGTCGCTGACCGCCAGTTCCAGGACTTCGCGCCCGTCAGCAGTCTGGCGAGCGGCGCAAATGGTGATCAAGGCCGGGCCCTTCTTCAGCTCAATACCATGTTTGACGGCGTTTTCGACCAGCGATATGAGCATGAGCGGCGGGATGGCCACGCCACGTAAATCGGGCGGACAACTGATGCGCGAAACCAGCCGTGGTAGGCGCGCTTCGATGATGCCCAGGTAGGCTTGGGCAGCGTCGAGCTGGGAGCCAAGCGAGACTAACAAATGGGCACGGTCCGAGCGCAGCTGCGGAATCGTGGCGCGCAAGTAGTCGACCAGGTGGTCGATCATTGCCACCCCGCGTGCGGGGTCAGACAACATGGCAGCGCGCACGCCCGACAGGGTGTTGAACAGGAAGTGCGGTTCGATCTGGCTTGCCAGTACCGACAGCTGAAGCTCCACCTCGTTGCGCTCGTCCTTGTAACGCGCTAGCTGATCACGCAGCTCGGCTTCCCGCAACATGCGGCGCTGCCGGAAGTAGGCCAGCAAGTCTGTCGCGCCACCGAGCCACACCAACACCGGAAACCAGATCACCATGTTGACGAGGCGATTCGTGCGTGCCTGCTCGATTTGCTGCGCGGTCGGCGCGCGCCCTTGCTTGGCAGGCATCGACGCGCTGCTGGTGTAGGAGGTGAGGGGTAAGGCGAGGGCGATGCCAAACGATAGTGCGCACGCGATACCTGCCGCCTCGCGCGTCGTACTCCAGGCCTGCCTGCGTACCATCACGGCCAGTGCCCGGCCTGGCACGAGAGCGAGCATCACCACGAGCCAGACCATGACACTCGGCCTGATGATCGATTCGCCAGTCGCCTGGCTGGCAAACACGGTGACAAACACCAGGAGCGCGGTCAGGAGTCCGATTGCTACGGCGAACGATCGCATGCGGTAGCCGAACCAGGTCTTGCTGAAAATTGGGTACTGGCGGGCGACACTGGCCCATCCCGCCAGCTTGTGGGCCATGCTGGGCGGAAGGGGCTGGTCCTGCGCGGCGGCTGGCGCAACTGAATTGTTCATCGCGATATTTTACGCCAGCGTGGCTAGCGGACCGTGGCGCCGATCCAGGCGCTGATCAGATCGAGTGCGGCAGGGGCGAGGGTCTGTTCGATGTTACTGTATTCCGATCCGGCGCCGGTCTTCGCTGTCTGGAACAGATGGTTCAATTCGGGCAGCTCCTTGACCTCGGCACGCTGGTTGCCTTGCAGGGCGCTGCGAATCGGCGGGAGGTCCAGGTTCGCTGGCACTTGCAGGTCACGCTCGCCATTGATGGCAAGGACCGGCTGGTGCACCGCCCGCAGCACAGGCGCCGGATCATAGCGCAGCAGCGCATGAAACCATGCCGTGCCAAAGCGCTGCAGCAGTGCCTTGCTGCCGCCTGCAGGAAGCTCGCCTGTGCGCTCAGCCTCGTCCAGTATGGTGGCGGCCCTGCGGTTCGCCCCCTCCAAGGTCGATTCGGACACCATTGCCGCAAACAGCGCCTGGTACATCGTCCGTTCTTTGGCGATGGCCTGCTCTGGCACGCCACGCGAGCGGGCGTTGAGGGCCAGTTGTTCGACCAGCAGACGATCACCTTTGACCCCTGGCGCAGCCATCATCACGATGAACGCCAGTGCGGGGTCGCGCGAGGCGACCAAGGGCGCAATCAGGCCGCCTTCGGAGTGGCCAATGATGCCGATATGCTTTGCATCGACGTCAGTGCGCGTGCGCAGGAAGCGCAAGGCGGCCTCGGTATCGCTGGCCAGATCCAAGGTGGTGGCGTCGCGCAGTTTGCCACTGGACTTGCTCACCCCGCGTTTGTCGTAGCGCAGCACGGCGATACCCTGGCGGCTTAGTTGGTCGGCCAGCACCAGGAAGGGCTTGTGGCCGAACACCTCGCCGTCGCGGTTGATCGATCCTGAGCCGTGAACCAGTACGACGGCTGGAAACGGGCCTTTGCCCGCCGGGACAGTCAAAGTACCGGACAGGGTCACCTTGGCAGCTGTATTGTCGAAACTGACTTCGCTGGCAGTGTAGGGCGCGGTGCGGGCTGCAATTGCGGCTTCCTGCGGCCGTTTCGGCGTGGCCGCCTCCTGGCTGATACGTTTGAGGTTCAAGGGCGCGCTGCGGCCCTGGTCCCATGTGCCTGTCCACGCATGTTCCTGTTCGTTCCAGTTTGCTGCGTAGCTGGCATGCAGCTGGGGTAGCGCAAAACCGATATGCTCCGGCGTGACGATCACTTTCTCGACCTTGGTAACGAGGTTTTGGCTGGGGACCGACAGGGTCGCCTCCCATTGGCCGTCTGCAGCCTTGTTAAACTGTACGGTGAGCGGCAATGCGTTGGCGATGCTGCCACGCCAATAGCCTTGTGCGTCTTCAGCCTGTGCGTGGCCCACTGTCAGGGCCAATGCCGTGGCGATGCTGAGCAAACGAATTTTCATGAGAGGTCGAGGTGTGGTTGGGATGGCGAGACTGTAGCGCCATCACCCTTCGTGCTCATGCCCGATGCGGCGAAGCAGGCGTTTTCTGTCATGAAGCCCGAACAGGCAGGGTCGGTTGCCGCTTACTTGGGCTCGGTGCGCGGCGGTAATGCGTGCCAACGTGGCATGGTGAGTGTGAAGCTGGTGCCGTCGGCGTCGCTGGAGGTAACGCTGATTTGGCCACCGTGGGCGTGCGCGATTTGTCGTGCGATGAACAAGCCAATGCCAAGGCTGGTGTTTTCTTCCGCCCTTTCCTGATCGGCGGAGGCGAGGCGCACCAGGGGGTCAAAAATGGTGGCCAGCTTATCGGCCGCAATCGTCGGGCCACGATTGTTTACTGAAATCGTCGCCATGTCGCTGGTGCCGGCCAGGGTGACGACAATGGGTGCGTCAGCGCTGCCATATTGCAGGGCATTGCCAATCAGGTTGGACAACATCTGCGCGATGCGGTCCTCATCAAACAGCGCCAGGAGCTGGTGCGGTTCCTTGAGTGTGATCTGGCGCTGGCCATGGACCGTGCGCAGTTCGCTGACAATTTGCCGACAGACGGTCACGAGGTCGCCGTCCTTGGCGCTGATCGGCAGATCGCGCCCCAACTGTGTGCGGGTGAAGTCAATCAGGTCGGTAATGAGGCGATTCATGCGTTTAGCGCTGCGAAACATACGCGTGGCAACCAGCGCATATTTGGGTGGCACATCTGCCGCCTGCATGATGAAGTCGGACCCGGTCACCAGGGTCCCTAGCGGATTGCGCAAGTCGTGGCCCAGGATCGCCAGGAACATGTTCTGGGACTTGTTGACCAGCGCCTGATAGCGCTCCACCGATTCGGCCAAGGCCTGGTCGACGGCCTCATTGAATCGGGTCGTATCGGCCATGTCGGTGGCCATGTTGTTCGGAGAAGCCGCGCTCCACAAGGTCAGTACGCTAGAGCGGAGCGCGCGGTATTCGGACACCAGCTGCACCACCGAATAGCCAGAGAGCAGACGCGCTACCGCGTGCACTTCGGCGGCAGTATCCATGCGCGTGCGCTCACCGAGTCCCTGTGACTTGTCGAGCCGCTCCTGGTCCGACTGTGGCTGGTCCAGATCGTCCGCGAACACCAGCAGCATCTGGCGCGCGTGGTCGCGCAACTGCTCGTCGCTCATGGTCAAGGCCGGCGGTTCGATGGTGCGGGCGAAATCCTCCCAGGCCACCAGGATGGGCTCCATATTCGTACGAATGAAATCGGCGAGCCGGTTGTTTGCCATGAGGTTCAAAACCTTGTTTCGCGCGGTTGGCGCATTGTCGTGCGCTAAGCTTACATCAGAATGACGTCGTACTGTTCCTGATGGTAGGCCGATTCCACCTGCAGCGAAATGCGCTTGCCGATAAAGTCACCCAGCATGGCCAGGTGCTGCGATTCTTCTTCCAGGAACAGGTCGACGACTTCCTGCGAGGCCAGGATGCGGAACTCGCGCGGATTGAACTGCTTCGCCTCGCGCATCAACTCGCGCAAAATCTCGTAGCAGATGGTGCGGCTGGTCTTGACCTGGCCCTTGCCGGCGCAAGCCGGGCAGGGTTCGCACAGGATGTGGGCCAGCGACTCGCGGGTGCGCTTGCGCGTCATCTCGACCAGTCCCAACGCCGAAAAGCCCGACACCGAGACCTTGGTGCGGTCGCGCGACAGGGTCTTCTTCAACTCCTGCAGCACCGCATTGCGATGCTCGTTGTTTTCCATGTCGATGAAGTCGAGGATGATGATGCCACCCAGGTTACGCAGGCGTAGCTGGCGCGCGATCGCATGCGCCGCTTCCAGGTTGGTCTTGAAGATGGTGTCGGCAAAATTGCGCCCGCCCACAAAGCCACCTGTATTGACGTCGATGGTGGTCATGGCCTCGGTCTGGTCAACAATCAGGTAGCCACCCGATTTGAGGTCAACCCGGCGTCCCAGCGCACGCAGGATTTCTTCTTCCACGCCGTACAAGTCAAACAATGGCCGCTCGCCCGTGTAGTGCTGCAGCCTTGTCAGCTCGCTCGGGGTGTAAGCCTGTGCGAATTCCACCAGCATCTGGTGGTTCTCGCGCGAGTCGACCTGGATGCTGGCCGTTTCATCGTGCACGAAGTCACGCAACACGCGCTGGGCCAGGCTCAGGTCCTGGTACAAGAGACTAGTGGCGGGCCGCGTACGCGCGCCGTGCACGATGGCGCTCCAGGTCTTGCGCAGGTAGTCGACGTCGGCCTTCAGGTCGGTGTCGGAGGCTTCTTCGGCCATGGTGCGCACGATGTAGCCGCCCTTTTCCTCGGGCGGCAGCAAGCTTTGCAAGCGGCTGCGCAGCAGCTCACGCTCGGTTTCCTTTTCGATTTTTTGCGAGATGCCGATGTGGTTATCCTGCGGCAGATACACCAGCATGCGCCCGGCAATCGAAATCTGGGTCGACAGGCGCGCGCCCTTGGTGCCGATTGGGTCCTTGATCACCTGTACCGTCAGCACCTGGCCGTCGAACAGCACTTTTTCAATCGGGGTGGGGGCCACGTTGGGGCTGTCGTGATTGCGCGCTTCCCAGATGTCGGCCACGTGCAGGAAGGCCGCGCGTTCGAGGCCTATGTCGATGAAGGCCGATTGCATCCCGGGTAGCACGCGCACGACTTTGCCCGAGTAGACATTGCCGGCCAGGCCGCGCGTGAGCGTGCGTTCGATGTGCAGCTCTTGCACCGCGCCCTGCAGGACCAGCGCCACGCGCGTTTCCTGGGGGGTGATATTG
>JBJMVX010000320.1:0-30673 GCA_045810445.1 Massilia sp. | reverse complement strand
GTAGAAAACGGCGCGGGACCATGCCGGCGGCGTTGCGTCATTACAAGCGCGCACAATTGCGCGGGGAAGCTGGTAGTTTTGCTAGCTAGCATTTATCGACTTTCGGTCTTTGCGCAATATCAAACTTCTTTGCCGGCCAGCGAACGCCGGCGCCAGGTGCGGGTCTGACCGGTACATACAGGGGGAGGACTTATGCATGACAAGTACACGGGCTGGGACTTCGAGCGCGCCGCCGCCTGGCTGCGTCGGCGCGACTGGCATCGCAAGGGCGCAGACCCCGAGCCGGCACCGGCAGGCGAACACGCATCTTTGCACGACACACAGGCAGACTGTATTGACGACGCCGCGCCCCATGCGCGCTGTGAACGCGAGGCCCTCGACCAGATCGAACTGGCCTGCTGGCCCGCGCTGGTGGCGCCGTTCTACGATTAAGCGCCAGTAAGGGCGCGTTGGCAGTGCGGGCCACACGTATCAATTCAATTGCTTCTTCAAGGCAGCCACAGTAATCTTGCCTGGAGCGCGTACGCGCTGGCGAGGACACGGGACCACGATGCGGCAGGCACTTTCTCGATTGATGGGCAGTACAACGTCTGCTTGGCGCAGCCTGGCCTTGCCCGGCTTGGGGTTGGCTATTTCGCTGTTGGTCGCGACGGCCCTGTACGCCGGGGCCACCAAGGTGGTCGACGATGACGCGCAAGAGCGCTTCGATGCCATCGCGCGCACGGCCCAGGCCAGCCTGGGCAACCGCATCACGTCGTACGCGGGCGTATTGCGCAGCCTGGGCGCCATGTTCGACAGTAGCGCAAGCGTGCCCACCCGCGTGCAATTTCAGCGCTACGTGGCCGCGCTCGACATGCACCAGCACTTTCCGGCCATTGAAAGCGTCTCCTTTGCCGCCCAGGTCAGCGATGCTGACCGCGAAAGTTTCCTCGCCGCGTTGCGCAATGACCACAGTATTGAGCAGGCAGGGTATCCCGGCGCTACCATCGAGCCGCCGGCGCGGCGCGCCAGCTACACCGTGCTGACCTATGTTGAACCGATGGCGACGCTGCGCGACAAGCTCGGAGAAGACATCAGTGCCGACCCGACGCGCGCGCGCATGCTCGATGCGGCGCGCGACAGCGGTCGCCTCACCGGCGCCGGCCTGCCGTTCCTGCTAAAGCGGCCCGCGCCCCATCTTGGTCTGGCCATGCATCTGCCCGTGTACCGGGATGGCAAGGCGCTCGGTACGGTGGCGCAGCGTCGTGCTGCCTATCTCGGGCAGGTGGGCATCGATTTCTCGGTCGCGGCACTGGTCCAGGGCGCACTGGACGACATGGCCTTGCCAGCCATGGAGATGGCACTCTACGAAGACACCAGCGCCGACCCGGAGCAGCGCCGGCTGACCATACTCGATGCCGACCGCCTGCTGTTCAATGATCACCGCGGGCGCGCGCCGCTGGCGCACGGCGACGACATCCTGGAGACGGTCTTGCCGGTCGACTTCAACGGCACGCTGTGGAAAGCGCGCTTTCGGGTTCAGCGCGACGATCTGCTGACCGGTTTCGAGTGCATTTTTCCCATGTTGGCCATGGGCCTGGGTGGAATGATCACCTTGCTGGCCTATGCCTTTGTAGTCACCCAGGGAGGTTCGCGCCGTCGCGCGGTCGAACAGCGGGTGCTGCTTGATTCGGTCCTCGACAGCATCGATGCCCATGTGTACATGAAAAGCCCGGAGCGGCGCTATGTGTACGTCAACGCCCGCACCGCCGAAGCGATGGGTTTGCCGGCCGAGGCCATCGTCGGGCGCCTGGACCGTGAAGTGCTGCCTGCCGCCATGGCAGACCTGTACTGGGAGCAGGACCGCGAAGTGTTTTTGACCGGTCAGCCAGCGCCCGGCCGGGTCGAGGAATTTACCCAGCTCGACGGCGATGTGCGCCAGATGTGGACCATCAAGATGCCGGTGGTGTTGCAGGGCCAGGTGCAGGCGGTGATCGGCCTGGCGACCGATGTGACCGAATTGCATCAGCTAAAGGCCGATGCCGATGCCGCCAACGAGGCCAAGAGCAATTTCTTGTCGAACATGAGCCATGAAATTCGCACGCCGATGAACAGCATCATCGGCATGGCCCACCTGGCGCTCAAGGCCGCCACCAGTCCCAAGCAGCGCAATTACCTGGAAAAAATCCACCACGCCAGCCAGCACCTGCTGGGCATCATCAACCATATTCTTGATTTCTCAAAAATCGAAGCGGGCAAGCTGGAGCTGGAAACCATTGATTTCAGTCTGGAGACCCTGCTCTCGAACGTGGTGAGCCAGCTTGATGAAGCCGCCGCCAACAAGCAGTTGACGCTGGCCTTTGATGCCGGCGCCGGCCTGCCGGCCCAATTGCGGGGTGACCCGCTGCGGCTGGAACAGGTGCTTCTGAACTTTACCTCGAACGCCATCAAGTTTTCCGAAAACGGCGTGGTGGCCGTGCGTGCGCAGCTGGAACAGGAAGAGGGCGACCAGGTCGTGGTGCGCTTCGAGGTGCAGGACCAGGGCATCGGCATGAGCGAGGCCGACGTGGCGCGCCTGTTTACCTCCTTTCACCAGGCCGACCCCTCGACCACGCGCAAGTACGGCGGCACCGGCTTGGGACTGGTCATCTGCAAGCAACTGGCCGAACTGATGGGTGGCGCCGTGGGCGTGAACAGCGCGCCTGGCGAGGGCAGCACGTTCTGGTTCACGGCCCGCCTGGGCAAGGCCCTGGGCTTTCTGGCGGGTGAGCGTGAACCGGTCCAGGCCGACGTGCTGGACTCGCTCAACGGCGCCTATCTGCTGCTGGTCGAAGACAATGTCTTTAGCCAGCAGGTAGGGCAGGAACTGCTCGAGCAGGTGCACGCCACCGTCATGGTCGCCAACAACGGCAAGGAAGCGATCTCGCTCATGCTCAAGCACCGCTTCGACGTCATCCTGATGGATGTGCAGATGCCGGTCATGGACGGTTACGAGGCCACGCGCATGATACGGGCCGACCCCCGTTTGCGCAGCGCAGTCGTCATTGCCATGACCGCCAATGCCGGCCAGGCCGACCGCGAACGCTGCATGGAGGCGGGCATGGACGAATTCATTACCAAACCCATTTCGCCCAACCTGCTGTTCGAGGTCATCGCCAAATGGCTGCGCCAGCGTTCTGTGCGTGGTGGCAGGCGCAAACCGCCGCCGGCACTGCGCGCCGATCCTGACGTCGTAGCCTCTGCGGCCAGGGACGAGCTCTCCGCTGCCTTGATCGATGAAGAGGCGCTGTCCGAAACCTTTGGCGGCGACCCTGCAAAAATGCGCAAGTACGCCTTGCTGTTTCTCGATTCCGCGCACAAGGCCATGCACGAAATCGAGGAAGCGCTGGCCGTGGCCGACTACCAGCGCCTGGCCGAACTCGGACATCGCCTCAAGTCGTCGGCCAAGGCGATCGGGGCCTTCCCCTTCGGTGAGCTGTGCTTCGGGCTGGAAAAACTGGACCCAGCCCACGGTGTGGAGGTGGCGCAGGACCTGGTCGCGCGCATGGTGGTCATGCTCGGTGAACTCGGCGAGCACATTGCCAATCGCAGGATGGTGCAGATGCAGTGAAGCGGAGAAGGGGGAAGCGGTGATAGGGGACGGCTTTCCCTACCGCGCAGGGCTGAAAAATAGTATGCTGTGCCGCTGCCCCTTGCACATCGTCGCGCCCGATCCGGATCCACATGCCCACACCCGTAACGCCCGGTCTCCTTATCCTTCATGGTAATCAGCTGGAGCAATTGCGCGCCGCCGTTTTCGGCTGGCTGCGCAGCCATCCGCTGGGGCCCCTGGAGACCGAAACCATCCTGGTGCAATCGAATGGGGTGGCCGAGTGGCTCAAGATCGCCCTGGCCGATGAACTGGGCGTCTGCGCGGCCACGCGGGTGGCCTTGCCGGCGCGCTTTCTGTGGGAAGCCTATCGCGGCATGCTCGGTCGCGACAAGGTGCCTAGCCGTTCCCCCTACGACAAGGGACCCCTGACCTGGCGCTTGATGCGATTGCTGCCTGCCCTGCTGGCCGACCCGGTGTTTGCGCCACTGCGCCATTTTCTCGGTGATGGTGATCCCGAGCGGCGTTTGCAGTTGGCCGAACGGCTGGCCGATCTGTTCGACCAGTACCAGGTGTACCGGGCTGACTGGCTGGCCGATTGGACAGCAGGGCGCGACCAGTTGCGCAGCGCCGTGGGCGAAGCGCTGGCCCTGCCGCCGGACCAGCGTTGGCAGGCGCAGCTCTGGCGCGCCGTGCATGACAGTTTGCCGGCGCAGCAGCGCAGCACGGGGCGCGCCACCATCCATGATTTTTTTGTCGCTGCCAGCGAGGAGGGTGCGCCTGCCGGTCGATTGCCGCGTCGCGTGGTCCTGTTTGGCATGTCGACGCTGCCCTACCAGACCTTGCAGGCTGTGGCCGCGCTGGCGCGCCATTGCCAGGTGCTGCTGGCCGTGCCCAACCCCTGTCAGTACTACTGGGGCGACATTATCGAAGGACGCGAACTGCTGCGCGCGGCGCGCAAGCGGCAACGCCAGCGCGGCGGCGTGGACCTGGCGGCCGTGCCGCTGGAGGAACTGCACGCGCATAGCCACCCCTTGCTGGCAAGTTGGGGGCGCCAGGGTCGCGACTTCATTCGCATGCTCGACGAATACGATAGCGCGCGCGACATGGACGATGGCCAGCTGCGCATCGACCTGTTCAGCGAAGGTGAGGGCGACACCTTGCTCACGCAGGTACAGGCGGCCGTGCGCGACATGCTGCCCCTGCACGAGCATCCGCGCGCAGCGCCGGCCGAGGGCGACCGCTCGATCGAGTTCCATGTGGCCCACAGCGTGCAGCGCGAAGTCGAAGTGCTGCACGACCAGCTGCTGTCCTGGTTCGCCGCCGGCAGCGGCCTGCGCCCGCGCGACGTGGTGGTCATGGTGCCCGATATCGACACTTTTTCTGCCGCCATTGCAGCGGTCTTCGACCAGCACAAGCGCAGCGACCCGCGCTTCATACCGTTTGAAATTGGCGACGTCAAGGACCGCAGCGTTAATCCGCTGCTGGTGGCCCTGGAATGGCTATTGCGCTTGCCGCAGCAGCGCTGCCGCCAAAGCGAAGTGCGCGACCTGCTCGACGTGCCGGCCCTGGCTGCGCGTTTTGGCCTCGAGGGCGACGAGTTGGCTACTCTTGGCCACTGGATCGAAGGGGCCAGCGTGCGCTGGGGCCTGGACCAGGAACACCGCGATGGCCTGGGCCTGGGCTCGGCGGGCGAGCAGAATGCATGGATTTTCGGGGTGCGCCGCATGCTGCTCGGTTACGCCAGTGGCGCTGGCGCGGCCTTCCAGCAGATCGAGCCCTACGCCGAAGTCGGTGGCCTGGACGCCGCGCTGGCAGGGTCGCTCGCGCAGTTGATTGAGACCTTGCTGGCCTGGCGTGAGCGCCTGGCGCAGACGCGCACGCCCACCGACTGGGGCGAACAGGCGCGCGCCCTGCTGACCGACTTTTTTGACGCCAGCGCCGAGGAAGACCGCCTGACCTTGGGCCAGTTGAACGACGCCTTGCAAAACTGGCTGGAAACCTGCGACAGCGCGGAGTTCGTGGAAGCCGTACCGCTGGCAGTATTGCGCGAGGCTTGGCTGGGCGCGCTGGACGAGCCGACCCTGAACCACCAGTTTGTCTCCGGTGGCGTGACCTTCTGCACCCTGATGCCAATGCGCGCCGTGCCGTTTCGCGTGGTCTGCCTGCTGGGCATGAACGATGGCGACTTTCCGCGTCGCGCGCGCCAGGCCGACTTTGACTTGCTGGCCCTGCCGGGCATGGCGCGCCCTGGCGACCGCTCGCGGCGCGACGACGACCGCTACCTCATGCTCGAAGCCCTGCTGGCCGCGCGCGACAAGCTCTATGTCAGCTGGGTTGGACGCAATGTGCGTGACAACAGCGTGCAGCCTGCGTCGGTGTTGGTGACCCAGTTGCGCGACTACCTGGCCGCTGGCTGGACGCTCGACCTGGCGCAGCTCACCACCGAGCACGCGCTGCAACCTTTCAGCCGGCGCTACTTCGAACAGGGCGGTCTGCTCACTTACGCCGGCGAATGGCGGGCCGCGCACGGCGCCGACACGGTTGGCGATGGCGGCGTGCTGCCTGCGTTCGAGCTGGAACCGGACTTCCACCTGAAACTGGGTGAACTGGCGAGCTTCGTGCGCCAGCCGGCGCGCTATTTTTTCCGGCGTCGGCTGGGCGTGTCGTTCGCCGAGCCTGACCTGGTGGGCGAAGACGAGGAACCATTTTCGCTCGATGCCCTGGAACGCTACTTCATCGAAGACAGCCTGCTCGACGACAGCGCCGAGACCGAGGCCCTGGGCGAGGTGCGCGCCAGTCTTCAATTGCGCGCCCAGCGCCTGGCACGCGAGGGCGTGCTCCCCATAGGCTTGGTTGGCCAGCAATGGCAACGCCAACTGGTCGACGCGCTGGTCCCGGTGCGCAGCGCCTGGATCACGCTGGGTGCGCGCTTTAGTCAACAGGCCCCCAAACTGGCCATCAATCTGGCGTTTGAGGGCATCGCGCTGGACGACTGGATCGATCGCTTGCGCATCGGTGAGGGCCAGACCGCCTGGCTGGTCCAGATCTCGTCCAAGGTCCTGGACAAGCAAGGCGCGCCGCGCGGGGACAAGCTCATTGCCGCCTGGTTGCGCCAGCTCGCCTGCGCATCCGTTGGTCAAGCGGTGGTCGGCTACCTGGTCGCGCGCGATGCGATCGTCACCCTGGCCCCGCTGGAGCCAGCCAGCGCGAAGGCGCAACTGGCCGCGCTGGTGGCGCTGTGGCGACGCAATCTCGATCAACCCCTGCCGGTGGCTTGCAAGACTGCGCTGGCGCTGCTGCAAGCTGGCGACCCGCGCACGACCTACGATGGCGGCTTCGAGCTGAGCGGGGAAGTGGACGATCTGTGCCTGGCGCGCCTGTGGCCAGATTTTGCCAGCCTGGCGAAGGACGGTACCTGGGTGGCCCATGCCGAGGCGCTGTATGGCCCGCTCGCTGCCTGGCTCCAGGACGCGGTGCGCGTTGACGCGCTTGAGCGGGAGGAAGCATGAGCGAATTGCTCAATGCGATAGACTTCCCGCTGCATGGTTCGCGCCTGATCGAGGCCAGTGCCGGCACGGGCAAAACCTGGACCATCGCCGCGCTGTATCTGCGCCTGGTGCTCGGCCATGGCGCCGAACATGGTTTTGCGCGCGCGCTGGCGCCTTCCGAAATCCTGGTCATGACCTTCACCCGGGCTGCCACGCGCGAGCTGTCGAACCGGGTGCGCGAACGCCTGCTGGAAGCTGCGGCCTATTTTCGCGGTGAGCTGACGCTGGACGACGCATTGCTGGCGCAACTGGCCGCCTCGTATGCCAGCGATGCCGAGCGCACCGTCGCTGCCCACCGCCTCCTGATGGCTGCCGAAACGATGGACGAAGCGGCCATCTTCACGATCGACGCCTGGTGTCAGCGCATGCTGCGCGAGCACGCTTTCGATAGCGGCAGCCTGTTCGATGAAGAACTGGTGAGCGACGAACGGGCCCTGTTCGAGGACGCGGCGCACGACTACTGGCGCCAGAATGTCTACCCGCTTAATGCGGCCGCGCTTAACGCGGTGCTGGCCTGCTGGTCCGACGTGAATGCGCTCAAAGGCGCGGTGCGCGAGCTGGTCAAACGCGCTGCCAGCTTGGGCGAAGTCCCCCAGGAAGGTTTGCCAGCGCTGATAGTACGCATCGCGCGCGAACACGCAGCACAACTCGTGCCCCTCAAGGCGGGGTGGCTGGAACGTGCCGACCTGATGGAGCAATGGATCGCCGGCCAGCGCGAGCTGGCGCCCAAGTGCTTCAACGGCAACAAGCTGCGCGCGGCGTCGCTGACAAAATGGTTTGATGCACTGCGCGCCTGGGCAGCGGACAGCGCCATGCACATGCCGGACCTGAACGACACGGCCTGGCATCGACTCACGCCCGATGGCATCACCGACGCCTTCAGCAAGGGCTTTTCCGCCACCATACCGGCGTGCTTCGAGGCCACCACGGATTTGTGGGAAGCGCTCAAGGCCATCGCGCCACTCGAGCATGCGCTGCAGCGTCACGCGGCCAGCAGCATTGCGCGCCGCATGACGCAGCTCAAGCAGCGCAGCCGCCAGTTTGGCTTTGCCGATATGCTCATTCGTCTCAAGGACGCGCTGGAAGGCCCGAATGGCCAGGCACTGCAGGCGCGCATCACCAGCCAGTTCCCGGTCGCCATGGTTGACGAATTCCAGGATACCTCGCCCGATCAATACGCGATTTTCAATCTCTTGTACCGCGTGGCCGAGAACGATCCCGCGCACGGCTTGTTCTTGATTGGCGACCCAAAGCAGTCGATCTACGGCTTTCGCGGCGCCGACATTCACAGTTATCTCGCTGCGCGGCACGCGACGCAGGGGCGGCACTATCAACTGGGCACCAACTACCGTTCGACCGAAGCGCTGGTCGCCGCTGTCAATCAGCTGTTCCTGCATGCCGAGGGCGACGCGACACGACCCGGCTTTGCCGCTGGTGCCTTCCGCTTTCGCAAGCAGAGTGTCAATCCGCTGCCTTTCGACCCGGTTCAGGCCAAGGGCACCGCCGAACGATTGGTGGGCGTGGCCGGCCCCTACCAGGCACTGGCGATTGCCAGCTTCGATAGCGACGAATTGAAGGTCGACGACTACCGCGACTATCTTGCCCATCACAGTGCCGAACATATCGTCACCCTGCTCAACGATCCCGCGGTCGGTTTTCAAAAGGGGGACACCTTCCGGCGCCTGATGCCGGCCGATATTGCCATCCTGGTGCGGGACCGGCGCGAGGCGTCCGCGATTCGGCGCGCGCTGGAACTGCGCAAGGTCGCCAGCGTCTACCTGTCCGACAAGGACTCCGTGGTCGACAGCGTGGAGGCGGCCGACATGCTGCGCTGGCTGCATGCGGTGGCCAATCCACTCGATGGCGCGCTGGCGCGGGCAGCATTTGCCACCCGCACCGCCGGATTGACGCTGGTGCAGTTGGCGAGGCTGTCGTCGGATGAATTGGCATGGGAAGAGCGGGTCGAGCAGCTCAAGGGTCTGCACATTGTGTGGCAGCGCCAGGGCGTGCTGGCCATGCTCAGGCGTTTGATCCACGACCTTGGACTGCCGGCGAGTCTGCTACAGCAGGCCGGTGGTGAGCGGCGCCTGACCAATTTGCTCCATCTCGCCGAATTGCTGCAGTCTGCCAGCAGCCAGCTCGATGGCGAGCAGGCGCTGATCCGCTGGTTTGCCGAACAGGTGGCCGGGCAGGGCGAGGGCGGCGACGAGCGGGTGCTGCGCCTGGAAAGCGATGCGGAGCTGGTCAAGGTCGTCACTGTGCACAAATCGAAGGGCCTGGAATATCCCCTGGTCTACCTGCCCTTTGCCGTCAGTGCGCGCAAGACGGAGCGCCGCAATCGCAGCTTCTTTGAATACGTGGGGCGCGACGGCGTGCGGCGCATCGACCTGGGCCTGTCGGACGAAGCACTGGAAGCGGTGGAGCGAGCGCGCATTGAAGAAGACCTGCGCCTGTTGTATGTGGCGCTGACCCGGGCCCGCCATTTTCTGTGGCTGGGCGTGGCGGCGGTATCGGGCCGCAAGCGCGGCGAAAACAAGCTGCACGAATCGGCGCTTGGCTATCTGCTTGCCGGTGGCAGCGCCATCGACGTGAGCGAGCTGGTATCCCATTGGGAGCGCCTGCGCGGCGGCCTCGATGCCATCGATCTGCAAACCCTGGCGCCGCCGGAAGGCGTGACGCGCTTATCGCGCAGCGAAGTGCTGCCGCAATTGCGCGATGCGCCGCGCTACCATGGCAGTTTCGAGCGCAACTGGGCAGTGGGCTCCTTCACCTCGCTCACGCGCCAGACCGCGGCTGCGCCCATGCGCGCGCAGGAAGAAACCTTGCTCGAAGAAGAAAGCAAACCCCTGATACAGCGCACCGACGACGCGCCATGGCACCGTTTTCCGCGCGGCTCCGTGCCTGGCAATTTTTTGCATGAGCAGCTTGAGTGGATGGCGCAGGAAGGGTTTGCGTTTGCCGACGATCCCCAGTTCGCCCAGCGCATGGGACAGCGCTGCGAGCGCGCAGGCTGGGGCCATCGCCAGGACGATGCCGTGGCCTGGTTGCGGCAGGTAGCGCTGACCACCTTGCCTGCGCTGGACGCGGCGCTGGCCGACATCGTGACGCTGCTGCCCGAAATGGAGTTCTGGTTCCCGAGCGAGCGCCTGAACAGCGCGCGTCTGGATGCGCTGTGCAGCGCCCATCTGCTCGATGGCATCGCGCGTCCATCCTTGCCCGAGCGTGAGCTGCACGGCATGCTCAAAGGCTTTGCCGACCTGGTGTTTGAGCACGAGGGCAGGTACTGGGTACTCGATTACAAATCCAATGCCCTGGGAGGCGGGGATGCCGCCTACAGCACGCCAGCCATGGCAGGCGGCATGGCGGCCCACCGCTACGACATCCAGGGCGCCATCTACATGCTGGCCTTGCACCGTCTGCTGCAAAGCCGTCTGGGTGAGGACTATGATCCGGCGACGCAGTTGGGCGGCGCCATCTTCCTGTTCTTGCGTGGCGTGGCCAATGTGCGCACGCGTGGCTGCTATGTGCTGGCGCCGAATCTGGACCTGCTGGCCGGCCTCGAACAATTGCTGGACAAGGAGGCGGCATGAATCACGACGCCTTGTGGGCTGAAGTTGGCGCCCTGACCGAGGCGGGCGAATTGCGCCGTCTGTCGGGTACCTTTGCGCGTTTCATCGGCGGCTTGGGCAGCGACAGCGCGGCGCTGATGCTCGCTTGCGTGATGCTGTCCGAGCTGGAGGGGCGTGGTCACAGCTGCCTGACGCTGGACGAGCTGGCGCGCGATCCAGCCGCCCTGCTGGGGTGGAGCAGCGAACAATGGCAGCAACTCGCTGGCACGGTCGGCAGCCTGCCGAAGCAGGCTGCTGGCTGGCACGCGCAACTGGGCGCCTGCGACCAGGTGTGGCAGGTCGGCGAACTCGATTTTGACCAACCGCTGGTACTCGATGGCGAGCGTCTTTATCTGCGTCGCTACTGGCGCGACGAAACCCTGGTCGCACAGGCAGTGCGTGCCCGTGCGCGAAGCCTGCGCGAGGTCGATTGCGCGCAGGCGCGCAGCTGGCTGGACATCCTGTTCGCCTCGGAGCGGCGGGCCGAGGGCAGCGACTGGCAAAAGCTGGCCTGCGCCGTGGCCCTGCGTGGTGCGGTCGCCATCATCACCGGCGGTCCTGGCACTGGTAAAACCTATACGGTGGCGCGGCTGCTTGCCTTGCTCTTTGCACTGGCGCCCGACGCCGCACGCCAGCGCGTCGCACTGGCCGCGCCTACCGGCAAGGCCGCAGCACGCCTCAAACAATCGATCGACAAGGCCTTGACCGAACTGGCAGAGAAGGTAGGCGGCGCCTTGCCGCTGCGCGAACTGACGGCGCGCATGGGCGGCGCCCGCACCTTGCATAGCCTGCTGGGGGCGCGTCCGGACACCCGCGCCTTTGCCCATCACAAGGGCAATCCGCTTGATGTCGACGTTTTGATTGTCGATGAAGCGTCCATGGTGCATCTGGAAATGATGGCGGCGCTGCTGGATGCCTTGCCCGATGGCGCCATGCTGATCCTCCTTGGCGACAAGGACCAACTGGCCTCGGTGGAAGCGGGCGCGGTGCTGGGCGACTTGTGCCGCGATGCCCAGGCCGGTGGCTACAACGCCGACACGGTGGCCTATGCCCTGGCGGCCAGTGGCGAAGCGATTCCCGCCCAGTTTCATGGCCACGCAGGCGCGCTGGCGCAACAGACCGTCATGCTCAGGCAAAGCCGGCGTTTTGGCGGGCCGATAGGCCAACTGGCGCTGGCAGTCAATCGCGGCGACGCGGAAGCAGCCGAGCAGGTGCTGCGTGCGGGCGGCGATGTGCGCTGGATGGAGCACGCGCACCAGCACCACGTGGTGCAGCTGGCGCTCGACGGCTACGCGCCTTACCTGCAGTTGATCGGCGCAGGTCCAGGCGCCAGCGGCCATGACGCGTGGGTTCGCACGGTGCTGCACAGCTTTGAAGCGTTCCGCATCCTGTGCGCGGTGCGCGAAGGGGAGTGGGGCGTGCTGGGATTAAATGGCGCCATCGAACAGCGGCTCGATAGCACGGGTTTGATCAAACGGCGCAGCGAGTGGTACGTGGGCCGCCCCGTCATGATTACCCGGAACGATTATGGCACCCACGTGTTCAACGGCGACATTGGCCTGACCTTGCCGGATCCGGCGCGTCCCCAGTCGCTGCGGGTCTACTTCCTCGAAGGTGAGCAGGTGCGCAGCGTGCTGGCGACGCGCTTGCGTCATGTGGAGACCGCGTACGCGATGACGGTGCATAAATCGCAGGGCTCGGAATTTCGTCACACGGTGCTGGTGCTGCCGGCCGAGCGTGGCGCGATGATCGCGCGCGAACTCATTTACACGGGCATCACGCGCGCCAGTGCGGCCTTCACGCTGCTAACGCCAGGCAGCGCCGTGCTGGCCGAAGCGATTGCGCGCCGCACCCAGCGCGCCAGCGGCCTGCAGGCCTTAATTGCTTCCTAGGATGAACGGGCGACGCCAGTGACGCTCAAGCGCGGCGGCGTGGCGGATGTTTGGCGGCTTTGGCCTTGACGCGGCTGCGCAGGCTGGTCTTGATCAGGGGGCCGTTGCTGCGCGCCGAGAGGACAGCGTGCGAGCGGCCGTGGGACCGCGTTGCCACTTGGGCGGGTGGGTCTTCTTCGCCAAAGATGAAGCGGCGAATATTCAAGGCGTCCATGATGCGGGCCGAACTGGCCTTCGCATTGAGCAGCACCAGCGTGGCATTCCTGCCAGCCGATTTGATGCGCATGATCAGGCACTTGCCCGCTTCTTCCGTGTAGCCGGTTTTCGACAGGCCGATTTCCCAGCCCTTGGCGCCGACCAGGCGGTTGGTGTTGTGGTATTCCACCTGGCGCCCGTTGATGTTGACCAGGTCACTGGCGTCGGTGGTAATGCGGGCAATCTCTGGATAGGTCGAGGCGGCGGTGGCCATCTTGACCAGGTCCTGGGCGGTGGAGCGGTTGTTCGGCGAGAGGCCGGTCGGCTCTTCAATCACGGTGTTGGTCATGCCCAGCGCAGCGATCTTGGCGCGCACTGCCGCCTTGAAAGCGACCGGACCGCCGTCAAAGGTGCGGGCCAGCGAGGCAGCTGCCCGGTTATCCGATGACATCAATGCCAGTTGCAGCACGTCGGCGCGGCTGATGTGCGAGCCGATGGGCACATGCGAGGTACTGTGCTTGAGCACATCCCGATCGCGCTCTTCGATGGCGATCGTTTCGTACATGTCCTGATGGGCGTCCAGCACGACCATGGCGGTCATCAGCTTGGTGAGCGATGCAATCGGCACGATCTGGTCGGCGTTTTTTGAAAGCAACACTTTGCCGCCGTCTTCCACGACCAGCACGGACTGTGAGCCCAGCGGCACAGCGAGCGCTGCGCCGGCGGCAAGCGCCATGCTGACAGTGGCGAAAAGTTTCTTGATCATCGTCATTCCTGGGTTGCTCACCTTGCAAGTCGGGGCGCCGTCTCGGCGCTACACGCACACCTGCAAAGGGAATATGGCTATAGGGCAACTACTATGGAATGACGATAGCATCAACGGCTGTGCATGTCTATGGCGCACGCAACGAAAGCGGCCTCATCGGTGGCAAAAGCGCGCACTATCTGCGCCGTTAGGCGGCAAATTTGCTCAATTGCCAGCTTTTCGACCTGGACGGGTTATTTCGACTGGTAAATCTTGTCGAATTCACCGCCATCGTCAAAGTGCTTTTTCTGGGCCTGTTTCCAGCCGCCGAATACCTCGTCCACCGTGAACAGTTTGATCGGCTTGTAGTTGGCGGCAAACTGTTTGGCGACGGCTTCCGAACGCGGGCGCAGGAAATGTTTGGCGCCAATGGTCTGGCCCGCCTCCGAATACAGGAAGTTCAGGTAGGCCGTGGCCTGTTTGCGGATGCCGCGCTTGTCGACCACCTTGTCGACCACCGCCACGGGCGACTCGGCCAGGATGGAAATGGAGGGGTAGACGACTTCGAAATTGTCGCCAAACTCGCTGCGCACCAGTTGCACTTCGTTTTCAAACGTTACCAGGGCGTCACCGATCTCGCGCTGGGTGAAGGTGGTGGTGGCAGCCCGGCCACCGCCGTCGAGGACAGGAACGTTCTTGAAAATCTTGCCTACCAGCTCACGCGCCTGGGCTTCATTGCCACCCTTTTTCAGCACCGAGCCCCAGGCCGCAAGATAGGTGTAGCGGCCGTTGCCGGCGGTTTTGGGGTTGGGAATGACCACTTTCACGCCAGGCTTGGCCAGGTCGTCCCAGTCCTTGATCTGCTTGGGATTGCCTTTGCGGACCAGGAATACCATCGTCGAGTAGTAGGGCGCGGCGTTGTGCGGGAATTTCTTGGCCCAGTCAGGCGCCACCAAGCCACGCTCGGCCAGCATGTCGATGTCGTTGGCCTGGTTCATGGTCACTACCGATGCTTCCAGGCCGTCGGCCACCGAGCGTGCCTGCTTGCTCGAGCCGCCGTGCGACTGGTTGATGGTGATGGTTTCGCCGGTCGTCTTTTTCCATTCGGCGATAAACGCGGGATTGATGTCCTTATATAACTCGCGTGCCACATCGTAAGACACATTGAGCAACTGGGGATCGGCCGCCTGGGACGCCTGTGGCAGGACCAGGGCGCCTGCAGCCAGCAACAACAGCGCGCGGCGGACAAGAGAAGTGTTGTTAATTTGCATAGGTGTCCTGCGTGTGGGCATTGTGGGATCGGATATGCATAGTCTAAAATCCGCAGCCGAAACGGAAGTATTGTTTTGTCATATGCTTAGATGAGGACAGCGCCAAAACAACCGTGCGTCCGGCGCTTTGTTGTATAGTCGTTTTACCGTGCGTGTGGTGCAGCAATTTGTTTTATCTTTCAGCAATTGTTCGAGTGAGTCGTACATGGGAATCGAGATTCGAGTAGCGCAACAGGACGATGCGGCCGACGCCTGCCTGGTGCTGCGCCGCTCCATCACCGAATGCTGCACCAGCGACCATCACCAACAGCCCGAGATCCTGGCCAACTGGTTGGGCAACAAGACTGTTGACAATGTCGCCAGCTGGATCGCCTCGCCCAGCAACCACACCGTCGTTGCGCTGCGCGAGGGCAAGTTGGTCGGCGTGGCCTTGCTCACCCAGGCTGGAAAACTATCTTTGTGTTATCTGCTGCCCGAAGCGCTGCATCTTGGCATTGGCAAAGCCATGCTCGACGCGGTGGAAACCCAGGCCCGCGCCTGGGGTATCAGCGTGCTGCGCTTGCATAGTACATCGACCGCGCGCGACTTTTACGCGCGCAATGGCTACGTCCTGGCCGGCAAGGAAAAGTCTTGCTACGGCGTGGAATGCGATTTTTTCTGGAAGAAGCTCAACGTGGCCGCCAACGATGCTGTCACGCCGGCGAAAAGATTCTGTAGCTGCAGCGCGCAGTAGGCCGACCTTGCGCTATAGTAGCGGCCTTGAATGACAGAATGATGTCCCATGGTTTCACGTAGAGATTTTCTTCAGCAGGGTGCGCGCCTATCCACCCTGAGCCTGATTGCCGTACCCTTAATTGGTTGCGCCAGCGCCCGCGCTGCGGCACCGGCGTCCCCACCGCCCAAGTCCAAACCCCTCCAGCACGCCAAAGCGCCTGCCGCGCGTCCCGTGCAACTGGCCCAGGCCAGCGAAGCGCCTGCCACTGGCATGGCCCCACCGCCCGATATTTTTGATGCGCAGGCACTCGACCTGGAGTTCTGGCTCAAGCCGCGCACCTTGCATGTCATCCGCCCAGCCAGCGGCGAGCGCGCCTCCTTGTTATATTGGAAGGATGGCGAGATCATTGATTCGGCTTACCAGGAATTGTGCCATTTGATGCGTGACGTCAATGGCAAGGAAAGTGCGCCGATTGATCCCAAGCTGTTTGAAACGCTGTGGGGCACGCAAGCGTTTGTGGCCCGCTATGGTATCGAACAGCCGTTGGAAATTCTGTCCGGCTACCGCACGCTCAAGTCCAACAACAAGCTCATCGAGCAAGGCGTGCCAGCGGCGCGCCAGTCGCTGCACATTGAGGGCAGGGCAGCTGATATTCGGATTGCCAATCTGAATGCGGAAGTGCTGGGTGGCTTGGTGCGCAGTTTCCGCCAGGGTGGTGTTGGCTATTATTACCGCGAAGGTCCGCGCGGCGGCTGGATTCATGCCGATACGGGCTTGCAGCGGACCTGGAAGGGTTAGCGTTACGCTCAAGTGCACGCCGGGGAAGCAAGCCGCATCGCGAAGTTCTCCCGTCACGGCCATGGCACAAACATACATCTTGTAACAATCAAAACAGTTTCCGCGTAGTCTATTTGCTAAGCTCGGGCGTTGCATAGGGCAGCAATACCAGCCCGCCATTCGTGGCATGACCCGCCTTTTCAAGGAAGCTGCATGAAACCAAGTAAGAACCTACTCATCCTGGGCACGCTGATGCTCGCCCTGAGCGCCTGCACGACAACCGTGCATGAGCGCGTGGTGGTCCGCACGCCTGTAGCGCAGATGGCCTCGCGACCGATGCCGGCGCCCGTCCGTGAAGATGTTTCCAGACCGCCGGCACCGGGCTATGCCTGGGTGCAGGGCCACTGGGTCTGGCGCGGTGATGCGTGGGCATGGCAGCCTGGACACTGGTACGCTGGTGCCGTACGTCCCATGCCGAGCCTGATCGTGGAAGAATATATCGCGCCGCCAAGCCCGGCGCATTACTGGGTGCCTGGCCACTGGGCTTGGCATGGTAACGATTGGGCTTGGGTTCGTGGCCACTGGCGTCGCTAAGGACATGTGCTCCGCTGCTTGCGGGGCCGCGCCGGTTTCAAGATGATCAGGATGTGCGGCTAGCCAAGGCCGCACCGCTTGCGAAGTCCAACCACGGGAGTTGTCATGCACCTATCCAAGCGTGCAGTACCGGGCGCCATCGCCCTCGTCGGGCTGCTGGCCGGGTGTGCGACGGCGCCCAGCGCGAACCTGCCCACCTTCGCGCCTGCCGATACGGTTGCCGTGCTCAATCGTGTGACCTGGGGCGTGAACGATGCCACCGTGCGTCGCGCCAGTGATGCCGGTCTGACGCGCTATCTGCAGACCCAGTTGCACCCCGGGCTGGCCCTGTTGCCACCAGCTGCACAGGCCCAACTGGCAGCGCTCACGATCAGCCAACGTCCCTTGCCGCAATTGTTGTTCGACCTGGAGCAACAGCGCAAGGCCGCCGACGCCACTGTCGACGATGAGGCCAAGAAGCAGGCTCAGCAGGCTTATCAACAGGAATTGAGCCGGCTGGCGCGCGAGGCAGCCTCACGCGCAGTATTGCGCGCGCTATATTCCCCGAATCAATTGCAGGAACAGATGACCTGGTTCTGGATGAACCATTTCAATATCTACTTGGGCAAGGCGAACCTGCGCGCGATGGTGGGGGATTTTGAAGAACAGGCAGTACGTCCGCATGCCTTGGGTAAATTTCGCGAACTGTTGAGCGCCACGGTCCATCATCCGGCCATGCTGCGTTACCTCGACAACGAACAGAACGCGCTCAATCACCTTAACGAAAATTTCGCGCGCGAACTGATGGAATTGCACACACTGGGCGTGGACGGTGGCTATTCCCAGCGTGACGTGCAGGAACTGGCACGCATGTTGACCGGCCTGGGCGTGAACCAGGGCCCGACGGCGCCTAGCGTGCGGCGCGAGCTCCAGCCGCAATACCTGCGCGCGGGACTGTTTGAATTCAATCCCAACCGGCACGACTACGGCGCCAAGCAGTTCCTCGGGCAGCCTGTGCAGGCGCGCGGGCTGGCCGAAGTGGACGAGGCCATCGACCGCCTCAGCCGTCATCCGGCGACCGCCCACTTCGTCTGCCGCAAGCTGGCCCAGTATTTTGTGGCCGACGATCCCTCGCCGGCCCTGGTCGAACGCATGGCGCAAACCTTTCTGCGCAGCGAAGGCGACATCGCGCTCACGATGCAAACCCTGCTGGCGGCGCCCGAGTTTGCCGCTTCGCTGGGGCACAAATTCAAAGACCCGCTGCACTACGCCGTCTCGGCAGTGCGCCTGGCCTATGATGAAAAGACCATCCTGAACACGGGGCCACTGCTGAACTGGCTCAACCGCATGGGCGAGCCCCTGTACGGGCGGCAGACACCGGATGGCTATCCGCTCTCGCAAGCCGCCTGGGCCAGCTCGGGCCAGATGACGACCCGTTTCGAGATCGCCAAGGCGATCGGTTCCGGCAACGCCGGCCTGTTCAAGACCGACGGCCCGCAACCGGTCGCGCAGCCGGCCTTTCCGCAATTGGCCAATGCCCTGTTCTACCAGGCACTGCAGGCAGGCTTGGGTGCGCCCACGCGGGACGCGCTCGACCATGCCGATTCGCCCCAGGAATGGAACACCTTTTTGCTATCCGCACCGGAAATGATGTTCCGATAACCAGGGGAATACCATGCAACGTCGCACCTTCTTGAACGCCCTTGCTGCCGCACCGTTGGCGGCCGCCAGTGGCAGGCTGTGGGCGGCACCGGGCACCAGCAATCGCTTGCTGGTGGTATTTCTGCGCGGCGGCTACGATGCCGCCAACCTGCTAGTCCCCGTCGCCAGCAAGTTTTACTACGAGGCCAGGCCGGCCATCGCCATTGGCGCGCCCGGCTCCGGCCCGACTGCCGCCTTGCCGCTGGACACAGACTGGGGACTGCACCCGGTGCTCAAGGACAGCATCTTTCCCTTGTTCCAGCGCGGCGAAGCGGCCTTCATCCCGTTTGCCGGAACCGAAGACAGTTCGCGCAGCCATTTCGAAACGCAAGACAGCATCGAGCTCGGTCAGCCCCTGGGCGCTACTCGCAACTACCAATCCGGCTTTCTGAACCGCCTGGCCGAGACGCTGGGCAGTGGCGCCCTGGCGTTCACTGAACAGTTGCCACTGATTATGCGCGGCGCCGTGGCGGTCCCCAACACGGCCCTGCGCTCACTGTCCAAACCGGCACTTGACCAGCGCCAGAGCGCCCTGATCGCCGGCATGTACCGTGGCAGCGCGCTGGAACAGCCCGTCAATGAAGGCTTTGCCGTGCGCGCTGACGTGGTTCGTGAGATGGCTGGCGAAATGCTTGCGGCCAGTCGCGGCGCCATCGCCCCCAAGGGCTTTGAACTGGAAGCGCGTCGGATCGCGCGCTTGATGAAGGAAAAATACAACATCGGTTTTGTCGACGTGGGCGGCTGGGACACCCATGTGGGCCAGGGCGGCGCGACTGGCTACCTGGCCGACCGGCTGGCCGAACTGGGGCGTGGCCTGGCGGGGTTCGCCAGCGAAATGGATAGCGAGTGGAACAAGACCGTGGTGCTGGTGGTCAGCGAATTTGGCCGCACCTTCCGTGAAAACGGCAACCGTGGAACCGACCATGGTCATGGGTCGGCCTACTGGGTGCTCGGTGGCGCGGTCAAGGGCGCACGCGTGTCCGGCGAACAATGCAAGATCGCGCCCGCCACGCTGTTCCAGAACCGTGATTTACCCGTCCTTAACGAATACCGTGCAGTGTTTGGTGGGCTATTCGCGCGCATGTACGGCTTGAGCAGCGCCCAGACCGCGCATATTTTTGCTGGCGTGGCGGGGCGCGATATCGGGCTGGTCTAGCGCCGCGCCAAATCACGCTTGGTTGAACTACGCCGCCCTTGCGGGAATCGGAGTGCGCCACGCAAGCCTGCAGCCTGCCTAGCAGAGGTCAAAGCGCGTAGACATGGTCGTGGGCCTCCCACGGTAAGCACGTGACGCGGGGCTGAAGAGCACAAACAAGCGAGGTAGGATCCTGGCGTATCTGGCCACCGTGGCGAGAGCGCCGCGCGGCGTGGCCGGCCTTTGCGGGGGACAGCAGGTCCAGGCTTGTTCGAGGTGCGCACTCACACGGCATGAGAGAAACCGGCGGCCACTGCACGAGTGCTACTTCGACCGCTCTTTCCGGGATCGGTACTGGTCGAATTGGTTTGGCTGAGGCGAACAGGCCGAGCACAGCACCGGTATGAAAGAGCGCGACGAGGCTAAATCGGGCAATTTTGCCGCGGAGCGCGGGAAGGTTTGTCGGCTTGGAGATCGCGAACATGCTGCCACCGTAGTTTTCCAGTTGATGGACACAATATATGCTACCTCATGGCAAAACAACAGAAAAAGCCGCGGTATCAGCCATCACCGCCAATTTGCCTAAGGCAATCTGCCCTCCCTGATGTGAGAGGAGTGTGAAAGCAGAGATTTTTCTCGCGTTTTTAGCGTGGTGTAGGTAGAGTCGGCTCGACCACAACATGACAGGTTGACCACTTCATGCCGCCACCGGTGAACAAACCGCCTTTCCGGTTTCCGATCAAGGCCTTGCCAGCACTTCCGGTCGCACAGTCTCGCACTGTGGGCATTGTTTCGAAGCCGATCTCAAGCGCGCCAGCGGCGATGGCGCAGACCAAACCCGGCGTGCGCCCGCCGCCGCCCGCCTTGCCCTCGCATGCACAGCCAGCGATGCGCAAGCAGACAAGCGCTGCACCGGCCAGGCCGTTTCCAGTTCCGCTTCCAAAACCCCATGTCGCGCAGCGCGCAACTGCCTTCGGGACGGGCTGCGCCGGCTGTGGCACTGGCGCGACCGCAAAGACGGGCGGCGTTGCCGTTCCCCCGCCATGGACTGCCGGCGGTGGCATCGTCCAGCGCAGCACGGTCGAACAGAAAAGTCCCGGGCTGCCCCCGCCCTCGGGTCCAGGCAAGAAAGTGCCAGGGAAGTCGGCCAAGGATAAAAAGGCGGAGAAGCAGGGCGCTGGCGCCGCGCGCCGCTTATTGGTGGTGCTCGCTGACCGTAAAAAGCTGGTCGAGGCGTGCGAAGCGGGCGTGACGTTTTCCCAGAGTTTCAATACCCATGTGATGCAGGGCGAAGGGTCAGGGGGAACTCACGTGGGTTATCACTCCCAGTCAGAAACCAATTTTGCCGCGTTCGGTGCCTGCGTCATCACCGATGCGCTCGATGGACACGGCGTGCTCAAAGCCGACTGCACCATGCCCGGCCGGGCCGCGAAAAACAGCAGCTTTTTTCCGGCCGGCTGGGACGTCCACCGTATCCGCGCCGAGGCGCGTCATGCCTTCTGCCGAGCGATTGATCGTGGTGGCATTGCAGGCGCGGGCGCCCTGGCGTGGGTGGGCCCTTCGACAGTCGATGGTTTGCTCATAGGCGGCGCCAGCGGTCTGCCGCTCAATACGGCGTTTCCTTCGTATAACGGCACGTTTGCCTGAGCGTTGGCGGCCGATAGGAGCTCGTCCCATCAGCGAATCGGACAGGGCCAAAGGTCGGCTTGGTGTATGGTCGTGGCATGAACGACTTGATCAAGACCTACACCATTTTCCTGTCGAATGGCGTCGAGGCGCTTGCCGCCCTGGTGATCGCGCTGGCGGCCCTGCAGGCCACGTGGACGGCTCTGGGACTGTTTGTCGCCCGACCGGCGCGACCGGAACAGGAAAAAGTCGATACCCGCTTGCGCCTGGGCCGCTGGTTGTCGCTGGCCCTGGAGTTTGAGCTCGCGGCCGACATATTGCGCACAGCCATCGCCCCCACCTGGGACGAAATCGGGAAGCTTGCGGCGATTGTTGTCCTGCGTACCTTGCTGAACTATTTTCTCGAACGGGAAATCCGCTCGAGCGACCCCAGGGAAGCGTCGTGAGTGCCATCGGAACGCTGGCGCTCCTGATCGAGTTTGGCGGCGCCTTGGTGATCGCCTTTCATGTGGCGCACGCGGCTTGGCTGGCCCTGCTGCAACGTCAGGCAAGCCTGGCTGCCGCGGTTGCAGGACACGGTCTTGTGGCGGGACTCGATTTCAAACTCGCTGCCACCCTCCTCAAAACGCTTACCCTCGTCAGCTGGAACCAGATTGCAATGTTTGCGGCGATCCTGGCCCTGCGTACGCTGGTCAAAAAGACGCTGGTGACGCACGTTGTGCCGCGTCGATCGCCATCACGCCCCCAGCCGGGCGCGTAGATGCTGGCCTACGCGCAAGGCATTGGCCATGATGGTCAGGGAAGGATTGACTGCGCCACAGGAGACAAAAAAGCTCGCATCGACCACGTAGAGGTTATCGACCTCGTGGGCCCGGCAATCGGTATTCAAGGCCGAGGTGCGCGGATCGTGACCGAAGCGTATCGTGCCATTCTGGTGCGCGGTCCCGCCGATCGGAATGTCCTGACCCAAATACACGCGCCGCTCGAGCAAATGCGGGTGCATGTCCATGGCGTCAAGCATGGCCTTGAGTTTGTCGCGCAGGCGCACATGCGCTTCCATATTATTGGGCGTGCAGCTGAGGATGATGCCGCCGCTGGCATCCAGGCTGACGCGGTTATCCGGGTCGGGCAAGTCTTCCGAGGTGAGCCAGAAGTCGACCGAATGGGCTGCAAGCTCGTGCAGGGCGAAATCAGGTTTGAACGGCAGCCACCCCGGTAACTCGCCCTTGACCGTGTCGCCATGGGATTTTCCAAGCATCTGAATATGGCCCAGCGGGAAGTCTGAATCGGGGGCGCCTGCGTAATAGTCGTTGATCGCCATGGTCTTCTGAAACACGGTCGGATTGCGATGGCGACTGATCGCCATCAGCGCAGAATTATTGTGCCGCATGTAATAACGGCCCACCACATCGGAGCCATTGGCCAGCCCATTGGGATGCTGGCGCGACGCAGAGCGCAATAGCAGGGCGGCCGAATTGATCGCACCGCAGGCCACCACCACGATATCGGCGCTGTAGGCTTCTGGCACGCCATTGCGCAGCACATTGACGCGGTTGATACTGCGCCCACCGGGCGCTGTGTCCAGCGTGCTGACATACGCGCCCGTCAGCAGCGTCACGTTCGGGAAGCGCAATGCCGGCTCCATGCAAATGATGTGGGCGTCCGCCTTGCCGTTGACCATGCATGGATAGCCGTCAAAAGCGCTGCAGCGGATGCAGGGGCTGTCGCGGGTGGGCTGGCCATGTTCGTCCTGGTCGAGCAGGATGCCCAGTGGCAGCGGGAAAGGGTGCAAGCCTTCACCGCTCAGGGCATCGGCCAGCTTGGCGATGGCCGGTTCATGCGCCACCGCGGGGTAGGCGTAGGGCTGTGAGCGTGGCGGATCGGTGGGATCGATGCCGGCCGTGCCGTGTACATGGTAGAGCCGTTCGGCCGCGCAGTAATACGGTTCAAGCTCGGCGTAAGAGATCGGCCAGGCGGGCGAGGTGCCGCCGTAGTGCGCAATGGCGCCGAAGTCGGCTTCCCGCAGGCGAAACAGGGCAGCGCCGTAGAATTTGGTGTTGCCACCCACGTAGTAGTGTATGCCGGGATGGAAGGCCTTGCCCTCACGGTCGTGCCACAGTTCCCGCGCCTGGTATTTGGCATCGACGAACACGGCCTTGGGATCCCAATTTTCCTGCTCGCGACGCAGAAAGTCGCCGCGCTCGAGAATGAGGATGCGCTTGCCAGTTGGCGCCAGGCTGTAGGCGAGGGTGGCGCCGCCGGCGCCCGTGCCGATGATGATGACGTCGAAGTGCGTGGAGTTCATGGTGCGCCCGAAGTTGAAGCCTCAGCATAGGCCGCCCGCATGTAGCGCACTGTACGCTAGCGAACATCGGGCGTGTTTTCCTGGTGCTACAGTCAGGCATAACCAACCTGACTGCGGACCATGCGTACAGACATCCTTGCCGATTACAATGCGCCAGCCACGCCCTTGTCCCACCCCTGGCGACTGTGCGTGGGCAGCGGTCACGCCACGCTGGCCTTGCGTGCCGATTGGCAAGCCCAGCTGCGCGAGGCCAGTGCGGAACTGGGCTTTCGCTACGTGCGCTTTCATGGCTTGCTGGACGACGACATGGGGACTTTGATCTGCCAAAGCAACGAGTTTGTCTACTCCTTCTTCAACGCCGACCAGATTTTCGATTTTCTTGTGTCGATCGGCATGCGCCCCATCGTTGAGCTCTCCTTCATGCCCTCGACCCTCTCGTCCGGTGGCAATATCGTGTTTCACTACAAGGGCAACATCACGCCGCCGCGCGAGATGGCGCAGTGGGGCGAGCTGATGCGTCGCCTGGCCCAACATTGGGTCGATCGCTATGGCGTAGACGAAGTGGCGCAATGGTATTTTGAAGTGTGGAATGAGCCGAATCTGCCGGCCTTCTGGACTGGCGACCAGGCTTTGTATTTCGAGCTGTACCGCACCACCATCACGGCCATCAAGGGTGTGGATGCACGATTGCGGGTGGGCGGGCCTGCCACGGCCGGCAATGCCTGGATTCCCGAGTTTCAACAGTACTGCGCTGACCACGCTGTGCCGCCCGACTTCATCAGCACCCACTACTATCCCACCGATGCCTTCGGCGAGATCGGGGCCGACACCATCACCCAGCTCGCCCACGCACCGCTCGATGTGATGCGCCAGCACGCCCTCATCGCGCGCGAACAGGCGGCCGGCAAACCCTTGCTGTACACGGAGTGGAACATCACCTCCAACCCGCGCGATCCCCTGCACGACAGCGCGGTGGCTGCGGCCTTGGCGGTGCGCATCGTGATGGGCGTCGATGACGTGGTTGATGCCTACAGCTATTGGACCTTCAGCGATATTTTTGAGGAGAACTATTTTCCCAGCGTGCCATTTCACGGTGGCTTTGGCTTGATGAATTTGCATGGCATTAAGAAACCCATCTATCACGCTTTTGCCATGGTGGCCAAGCTGGGCAAGGCCCAGCACCCGGTGTCGCTTGCGCATCCAACCGTCATGCTGTGGGTCGGTGAGGTGGCGGAGCAGGAAGACGCCAGCCATATGTTGATCATCAACCAGGCCATGCCGCGCCATCCCATCGGCGACGAAGACCTGTTGCTCCGCCTGGCGCCGCGCAGCGGCTGGCGTGCGCGCAGCGCCAGCGTCGCGCGCATCGACGAGGCCCACGCCAACCCAGCTGGCCTGTGGCGCACCTGGGGGGAGCCCAACTATCTCTCTGCAAAGCAGGTGGCCAGCTTGCAAGCCGAGGCTGAGCCACGGGCTGAAGCACTGGCGCTGGGGCTGGTGGGCGAGCAGCAGACGCTGGCGCTGACTGTGGCAACGCAATCGGCCAACCTGGTGCGCATCGTCTGGGAGCGCTTGCCTTGATGGACATGCCGCTGCCATTGCTGACCAGTCTGCAAAAGGATTCCTTCGGCTACTTCGTGCACGAAGTGAATCCCTTGAATGGCCTGATCAAGGACAAGACAGCCGAGAACTGGCCCGCCAGCATTGCCGCCGTGGGTATGGCATTGACGATCTACACCATTGGCGTCGAGCGCGGCTTCATGTCACGCCCCCACGCTGCCGGCATTACGCTCACGACACTGCGCTTTTTTGCCAATAGCGAACAGAGCACGGATGCGAACGCCACCGGCTACAAGGGTTTCTACTACCACTTCCTCGACATGGAAAGCGGCAAGCGCGCCTGGCAATGCGAACTGTCGAGCATCGATACAGCATTGCTGATGGCCGGCATCCTCACCGTTGGCCAATACTTTGACAATAACAATGCTGAGGAAGAAGAAATTCGCCACCTTGCGAACCTGCTGTATGCGCGCGTCGACTGGCCATGGATGCTGGCCGGCTCTGCGCTCATTTGCCACGGCTGGAAACCTGAGTCAGGCTTTCTGCAATGGCATTGGGAAGGCTACGATGAGGCATTGATTCTGTATCTGCTGGCGCTAGGCGCACCACGGCTGGCCATCGCTCCAGAGAATTACGCGGCCTGGACCAAGAGCTACGAATGGAAGAGTGTCTACGGCATCGACTACCTGTACGCGGGCCCGCTGTTCATTCACCAGATGTCCCACCTGTGGGTCGATTTTCGCGGCGTGCCTGACGCCTACATGCGCAGCAAGCAGTGCGACTACTTCGAAAATAGCCGCCGCGCCACGCTGGTCCAGCAACAATATGCGATCCACAATCCCATGGACTTTGAGCGCTACGGGGAGTTTTGCTGGGGTGTGACTGCCAGCGACGGCCCAGGCAACATGGTGAAGAAAATTCGCGGCGTCGAGCGCAGCTTCTTTGACTACATTGCGCGCGGTGCGCCTTTTGGTCCCGACGATGGCACCCTGGCGCCATGGGCCGTGGCGGCCAGCCTGCCGTTTGCACCCGAGGTGGTATTGCCGACTGTGGAAAATTTCAATGCCATGCGCTTGCGGGAAGTAAATCCCTACGGTTTCAAGGCCTCGTTCTCGCCCACCTTTCATGCGCCGGGCCTGTTCAAGGCCGGGTGGGTGTCGCCCTATCACTTCGGCATCAATGAGGGGCCGACCGTGATCATGATCGAGAACCACTTGCACGATTTCCCGTGGCGCATGTTGCGCGCCAATCCATACCTGATCAAGGGCCTGCGCCAGGCTGGCTTCCAAGGGGGCTGGCTGGCGCAAGCAAGCCCATCGACAGCCATAGAAAGTTCCCATGCACATCACACTTGAAGGAAAAGTCGCCCTGGTCACAGGCGGCAGCAGCGGCATCGGCCAAGCCATCGCCAGGGCGCTCGCCGCAGCGGGCGCCCGTGTCGCGGTCAACTATGTGGTTCATCCGGAAGCGGCGGAGGCGACCGTCAAGGGCATCATGGACGCCGGCGGCAGCGCGATGAGCGTGCTGGCCGACATCAGCGATCCGGCCGCCGTGCAAGCCATGTTCACGACGGTCGAGCAGCAATGGGGCGCGCCTGACATCCTGATCAACTGTGCCGGCATCGATGGCAATCCCGTACCGAGCTGGGAAGCGGACCTGGCGGCCTGGCGCAAGGTCATCGAGGTCAATCTGTTTGGCACCTTCCACTGCGCCCGCCTCGCCTTGCAGGCGATGACGGCGCGCAGGAGCGGGGTGATTCTGAACATTTCATCGGTCCATGAAACCATCGCCTGGAGCGGTTACAGCGCCTACACGGCCAGCAAGGCGGCCATTGCGATGATGACCAAAACGATGGCGCAGGAGGCAGCGCCTTTCGGGGTGCGCGTGCTGGCCGTCGCGCCTGGCGCGATTCAGACCGAAATCAACAAAGCCGTGTGGAGCGACCCTAAACAGATGCCCGACTTGATCGACAAAATTCCGCTTGGCCGTATGGGCCAGGTGCAGGAGATAGCGGGCATGGTGACCGTGCTGGTGTCCGATGTGGGCGCGTATGTGACGGGAACCACCATTTTTATCGATGGTGGCATGACCGATTACCCAAGCTTCGCCCACGGGGGCTAGCGCGGCGCTGTTGTTGTGGGCTTGGGGAGGAGGGGGCAACCATGCTGTTTGAGACATGCGGTAGTACATCAAACAACATGGTTAGCCAATCTGTCGCCGCAGAAGACTATTTGGTCGAGTTAGCCGAATGGGACAAACAGACTGCGTGCGCCTCGACCTTCGTGGCGCCATCGCGCCGACCTGTTAGGCTGGAAAAACTATTGGTCCACTCTACACCTGCATCAATGCAGTCCTGGTGCCCATATCCGGCCAAAGGGAAGTACATTTTTTCCATATGGATGGTTGCACCGCCACCGCCATTTTGCGGAATCAACATGAGGGTTAGCAATAAGGTGTACATAGTCTCTTTCCGAACAGGTGTTGCCTGCTCTGATGGCTGAATGGTTGGTGGAGCATTGCGTACTTCTCGCTTCGTTGATCGTGTTTCAGCGTGTCCGCATGTGATTCCCTTTCTTGTAAGTTGACAAGTTCATAGTGGGGCCGGCAATACTTGGCTCCGAGCAAATTTTCATTCGCTTACAGCTGTAATCCGTTTGTAACCGGTCGGGCATGTTTGAGATGGACGCATTGCCTCGGATGGGGGCTGGTGCGCTTGCTTTGTCATGACTCGCCCTTGCCGAAGAAGTCGCTTTGGTCGAATAGGAAATATGGGGGTATGATCATGCCGACATATCGATAACGCCATTCAGCTA
Organism: Massilia sp.; assembly: GCA_045810445.1. GTDB lineage: Bacteria > Pseudomonadota > Gammaproteobacteria > Burkholderiales > Burkholderiaceae_D > Telluria_A. Next base: position 2,638 of record JBJMVX010000320.1, on the reverse strand, counting down.
CAAAGGCCGCCCATGCACGCATCATTTCAAGCAAAAAATGCCCCTGATGCCGGCCAAAGCTCCAAGGCCAGGACAGTTGCACAGAAACGGGTATTGGCGGATAACTTGCCTGCGGCGGTGGTACAAGCCAAGCTGGCCGAGATGATCAATAGCAGCCCGGGTGTGTTGCAGCAAATGGCACTGAGCGACGCCATTCACACCAGTCCGCTGATGGTCGCGCAGCGTCAGCAAGTGAATGCGCTCTTTGGTGTCTCGGTCCAACCGCGAGGTGACGGTGCAATGCCAGTTGCTACATTGCCGGCGCAGCGCAAAGAAAACAACACCGGCTTGCCCAATCAATTGAAGTCAGGCATAGAGTCGCTTTCGGGCATGAGCATGGACCACGTCAGGGTCCACTATCACTCTGCGAAACCGGCGCAGCTAAAGGCACACGCCTATGCCCAGGGAAGCGAAATTCATGTGGCGCCTGGGCAGGAAAAACATGTGCCGCACGAGGCCTGGCACGTGGTGCAGCAAGCACAGGGACGGGTCAAGGCGACGACGCAGTGCAATGGCGCGCCCGTCAACAACGACGTCGCTCTGGAACAGGAAGCCGACAGGATGGGTGCACGCGCGTTGAGTGTGGACGCGGACGCGACCGACGCCGCTGCATGCAGGCCAGCGAGCGAAAGTTCGCTCATCCAACGAAAAATCAGTTACGAGGGCGATGAGTTCACGACAATCACGGGACCGCTCGAGACCTATCTGCGCCAGCAAAACGTCACGCAGGCTCAAGGCGTCCTCAGGTGGCTAGCGAGCGACAATCGGTCGTTCCAGGCCAAGGAGATTGTGGAAATGTTGGGTAGCGTCGGCGCTGCCGCAGCCTTCGCGAACAAGCACCTGGCAGGCAAACTCAACTACAAGAAACTCATCAAGGAAAGCGATAAGAAGCGGCAAGAGAAAATCTTCGTGCAAACCCCGGGACAGCGCGGGGACATGCACGACATTGCGGTGGCGATGCATCTGGACCCACGGGCCAGGGTCGTGGTCGGCATCAACCGCTTGGACTATTTGGGTGCGGCTTTCGAGATCCTCGATTTTTACGCCGATTTTAAAGACCGCGTGGCGGTGGCGCCTACCGCAGACCAGGCGAGGCAGTCGGTGCTCAGCCACGCAGAAAAAGGCGCCAACAAGGTGACGATTGCCACCGAAATGGTCGAGAAGGGTTCCCGCAAGGACCACGCAAAGACGCGTGCGCTCGCTCTGGGCGTGATGATAGGCAAGCCGAGCAAGGAGGCCGAGGATGGCTACAGGGACAAACTCGTGAAAGAGGGGTTCAAGCCGGGTGTGCCGTACATGCTGGTGAATTATCGGACATCCGGCCATCCCAAGGCCGGCCGCGGTGTGCATCCCGAACTCGATACCGGGAGCGAGGGATTTGCGCAATTGATTGCCATCGTAAGAAAAAATGGCTTTGTTCCCGTTCCGATGGGCAGTCCACCCGCTGGGGCCCATGTTCACCCGAACTTGATTGATTACTTCCGATGGGACTGCTGCCAGCCCCGGCCTGATGCAGGACAGAATCGGCGACAGGCCGAGTATGGCCTGCTGCACTACCTTGGGCAGCACTACAATGTGCGCGCGATCGCCATGCGCAGCGGCTTGACGGATGTGCTGGCCTATGTCGGGATCGAAACGATTTCGCTGGATATCAATTCCGATCTGGATGGGAATGCAGCGCACCACCGCGCTGGCGTAGGTGGCATAAGCTGGACGCACGCGAAAACCGGCTGGAAACGCGTGGCAAAGCGCCGTCAGTTACTACCCGATACATTGCATCTGGCTTTTTTCAAGGACTTGCGCGAGGACCGAACGCGCCATTCCCCGAACCGCGACCAGTGGGACGGCATGTTCACCTTGGGTGATACTGTCCAGATAGGCGCTGCTGTCAACCACTACTTCGGCGGGTGGGATCGTTATACCCGAGGCAAGGTAAACGCACCCCCTGTCGGCGCACCAGCTGACATTGGAACCTACGAGGAGAACGCCAAATCGCACGCGAAAAAGTCGCAGAATCATCCATGGAGAAAGTCGGTGCGTGACGGCCTGCTCGAGCGTTTGCTGCTTCAGGTGACGCGACTTGCGAATATGGTGTCCGCCGAAGGCAACGCCAATGCTTCCGATGACGCCGCAGGGCTTTTTCTGAGAGCCCGGCTGGAACTGGACGAGAAGATCGCCGGCATCGAGATGCACATGCGAATACGGCAACAAACGCCTGGAGTGGACGCAAGCGATGGGGGCGCAACGCAAGAACTGCTTGCCTTGGAATTGCAGGGCTACCAGCAAGCGAAAACGCAAAACGACGCGGAAATAGCGCGACTAAAAGGTGAATCGCGGATGCGTCTGTTTGCGATCAAGGTCAAACTGGAACACCTGAAATTGAGCGGGATACATACGCGCGAGCAGCGCGCACAGTTGTTGACGCTGGAGACACAGATGGCCCATGTTGCACAGGTACACTTTTGATAGGGCCACTGCGACGGTTTTTTTAGCTTGAGCGATACGAGAGTCAATCTGTTGCTTCGCCGCATGGGGGCACGGGGTCAGTGCCGACAATCGGGGGCACGGGGTCAGTGCCGACAATCGTACACGGGCTGAT
>JBJMVX010000319.1:0-19184 GCA_045810445.1 Massilia sp. | reverse complement strand
TTGCTATCACAAGGGGATCTCGGCGGCGGAGGCCCTGCGCAAGATCCATGAGTGGAGCAAGTTCCATTTCAACCCGCAGTTTTCCCAGGAGTTCATGCGTTGTGTCGGCATTTACCCGGTCGGAACGCTGGTGATGCTCGAATCAGGCCGGCTGGGCGTGGTGACCGAAGCCCACGAAACGAATTTGCTCGCTCCCAAGGTCAACGTGTTTTTCGACAGCAAGCGCAACGTCTACATCAAGCCGCAGGAAGTGGATTTGTCCCGGGGCCTGGGTTTTGGCGGCGGCGACAAGATCGTGCGCCATGAATCTGCCCAGAAATGGCAGCTTGATCCGATGAAATTTCTGGTGATCGGCTAGCTCAGAAGAATTCGGCGGTGTCGTTCGAAGCGGCCGCTTCCAGCATGCCGCCGGAAACGAGCTGATCGTAGTGGCAAGCCTGGTTGCGACCGTGGCTCTTGGCGTAGTACAAGGCTTGGTCGGCCCGGCCCAAAATATTGACGGGCGACTCGTAGGGGCTGATGGCCACGAAGCCCACACTGACCGTGACTGACCCGACTTGCGGGAACACATGGCTTTCCACATTGGTGCGGAAACGGTCGATGATTTTTTGGGCATTGTCCAGCGTGGTCGAGCGCAGCAGGACAACGAATTCTTCCCCGCCGAAACGAAATACCCGGTCTTGCGAACGGAAGGACGAGGTCATCAAGTTGGCGATCAAGATCAAGACTTCATCGCCGTACAGATGGCCGAACTTGTCGTTGACCAGCTTGAAATGGTCCACGTCCACCACCGCCAGCCACTGCTTCTGTTCTTCCAGCGGCTGCCGCCGTTCGGGCTGGCCCGGCTGGGGCGCTTCCTGTTCCATGGCCGATTGTTGCAGCATCTTGGCCAGCTGGTCGTCGAAGGTCTTGCGGTTGAGCAAGCCTGTCAGGGAATCGCGTTCGCTGTAATCGAGCAGATTCTGGAAGTTGCGGTAGACGCTGACAATACCGCCAATGACGTGAATGGTGTCGGGATTGTAGGGGGCGACGTGCAGGATTTCCAGGCAGGTGTCGACCTTGTCGCCTATCCAGATGGGCAAATACAGGGTGTGGCGCCCGTCCGCAGTGAGGGCTTCGGCATTCGATTCGTGCTGGGCCAGGCAAGCTTCAAGCTCGGGAAACGTGCTGATCGCCTCGCCCACGCTGCCGTCCGGGTGGTCTTCCATCCGGGCAGGCTCCCCGGCACAGATGATGGCGCGCGAACGCACAAACTTCTTTCCCCGCACGGTGACGATGGTCAGCACCCGCGTTTGCGAGGCGCCGGCCAATTCCTGTACCGCCGAAATCACGGAGATGTCGAGCATCGTGTGATCCCGGTGGCCAGTCATGTCCACCATGTGTTTCAGAAGGGAATCCATGTCATTCTCAGAAATGTTTCAACCAACCACAAGCCAACACTGCGCCAGCCTCATTCTTCATCCAAGGGTACCTTACACGATGGTGTGGCGCAACTGGAAGTCCAGCCTCGCCCATCCCCCGAACCGCTGTGCAGGATAATAGCTTTTTGCAAATGAGGCAATTCAATGCCACAAATCTGCTTTCAAGGACCCATTGCTCACGTAATGCGGGCTCTTTTTCATCCCTAGAATCAATAAAAAATTCCATGCAGCAAAGTTGCGCATAGTCAAGTTGCTGCCCAGAACCTCCCTCTATAGTGGTTTCAATGGCGCAGCACTTGAAGATCAGCAGCAAGACTTCTCGTGAGGGTAGCACCTCTGCGCCAGGGTTTGTCTCTTAACCACCGTAAAGGAGTCTTTCATGAGCACATTTATCTCGGCTGTACGGACCTTCATCGCTGATGAAGAGGGCGTGACCGCGTTGGAATACGGCATGATCGCTGCATTGATTGCAGCTGTCATTGCCGGCACGGTCAGTGACCTGGGCGCCAGTGTCGAGGTGGCCTTCACGAAAATCGCCAACGCGATCAATTAAACCCCGCGCCGCTTCCCGGGTGGGGCCCCGCTCGGGAAGCATTTCCCCCCGTTCGACGAGAATTCCAATGAGCAATCAAGACTGCCTGGACCTGGTGTTGCTGGTCGTGCTGGTGCTCGCCTCTGCCTTTGACCTGCGCCGGCGTCGCATTCCCAATCGCCTGCTGGCGCTCGCCCTGCTGGCGGCGCTGACGCTGCATCTGGCGTCCGGCCATCCGGCTGCGCTGCTCTCGACCTACCTGGCCGGATTCGCGCTGGGACTGATCATGTTTCTTCCTCTCTATGTCATGGGCGGCATGGCTGCTGGTGACGTCAAGTTGATGGCCACGGTGGGCGCCTTTCTTGGTCCGGCCCTGGTGTTTCAAGCGAGTCTGGCCACGTATTGCGCCGGGGGCGTGTTGGCGCTCGTGATGGTGCTGCACCAGGGGCGCTGGCGCACCGCGTTTGCCAACGTGCTGGTGATGCTGCAGCCGCTGCTGTGGCGCCGTCCGCCCACCGCCAGTGGCGCAGCGAGCGTCGGTGGCATGCCCTACGCCGTGGCAATTACCGCCGGCACCCTGCTCGTGATGTGGAATTACCACGCCTGACTTGCGGCTTGGCATTGCTTGCTCAGTGTCAAAGGCCGTCTGGAATGGGTGACTAAAATCGATTTGTGTCTTTCAGAAACAGTGCCGGAGGTCGAGATGATCGAAGTGGAAGCGAGCCATGCCGCCAGCGGCGCCGATGACGCCGTGCGCATGCCGCCGCAGCCGAAGACGGTGCGCGAAACCGGCCTGGAGCTGGCCTTGTTGGTGGAACTGGTGGCCAAGGCCATGGTCGCCAACGGCAAGATGCATTTGCCTGTGTTGACTGGCAAGCTGCGCCTGTCGATCAATGTCTTGCGCGAAGTGCTGGGCTTTATGCTGGCCGAGCAACTGGTCGAAGTGGCCTCGCGCGGCGACTCCGATCTGGACGTCAATTATCAACTCACCGCCAGTGGCAAGCTGCGCGCCCTTGATTTCCTGGCGCGCTGCCGTTATGCCGGTCCGGCCCCTGTCACCTTGCAAGCCTACCGCGACCTGGTATTGCGCCAGGCGGGACGCCATGGCCGCATTAGTGCCACCGAGCTCGCTGCCGCCTTTGTCGAAGAACCGCTGGAGCCTGGCGTGCGCGACTTGATCGGCGCGGCCTTGCAGTCGGGCCGCTCGCTGCTGCTGCATGGCCCATCCGGCAGTGGCAAGAGCACGCTGGCGCGCAAGCTTGGCCAGCTGCAGCAAGGCGTGGTGGCCGTGCCGTATGCCATCCTCGTCGACCAGGACATCGTGCTGGTCTACGACCCGCTGCTGCACCTGCCGCCGCCACCGCTGCAAGTGCGCCAGAACGAAGACCGGCGCAGCAGCGACAGCCGTTGGGCCTTGTGCCAGCGGCCCCTGATCCAGGTGGGCGCCGAACTTGCGCCGGCGATGCTCGATCTGCGCTACGACGAGGCCGGTGGCGTCTACCACGCGCCGCCCCATTGCATGGCCAATAACGGCATGTTGCTGGTCGATGATCTGGGACGCCAACGCATGCCGGTGGCCGATCTGCTCAACCGCTGGAGTGCGCCCCTGGATGCTGGCGCCGATCACCTCACGCTTGAAGGCGGCCACAAGATTGGCGTGCCCTTTGATGTGACCTTGGTGTTTGCCACCAATTTGTCGCCCCACTTGCTGCTGGACGAAGCCGCCATGCGCCGCATCGCCTACAAGATTCCGGTCGGGCCCTTGTCCGAGCATCACTACCGCGGCTTGCTGCGGCGCCAATGCCGCGCGGCCCGCATCGGCTGGGACGACAACGCGGTCGACTTCTTGCTGGCTGATTTGCATCAGAGCAGCGGCCGCGCCTTGCTGGCGAGCTATCCCGCGGAGCTGCTAGGGCGTATTGCCGACTTCGCCGCGTTCGCTGGACGCCAGCCGCGTCTGTCGATTGCAGCGCTGGAACAAGCTTGGTCCAGCATGTTTACGGCTTGCCCGCCGGCCCCGGCTTCCGATCCCTTCCTCGCCCTGAGCGGCGAACCTTTGCTTGAGAGAATCTCATGAAAAACACCCGCGCACTTGTCATGTTGGCTGTTGCTGTTCTGTTCGGGGTTGCCGCTGTGGCCTTGGCCTGGAGATGGTTGCAGGGTCAGGCGGGCAGCAATTCCAACCGCGTGGTGGTGGCCACGACCGAGGTCAACCGCGGCCAGCGCCTGGCGCCGGAGATGCTGCGTATGGTCGAGCGTCCCGCCAAGGACGTGCCCAAGGACGCCTTCACCGACGCCAACTTGCTGTACGAGCGCGTGCTCAAGGTCAACTTGGCCAAGGGCGACATCCTCAGCGAAGCGAAGCTCGCGCCTGCCGGCACCATGGGCGGCTTGTCGGCCCTGATCGCCGAAGGCAAGCGCGCCATCACGGTGCGCGTGAACGATGTGATTGGTGTGGCGGGCTTTGCCCTGCCCGGCAACTACGTCGACATCATCGTGCACACCGAACGCGATCCGGCGGAAGGCGAACATGTACAGCGCGGCACCATGCACGTGTCGAAAATCGTGCTCGAACGCATTCTGGTGCTGGCCGTGGCCCAGGAAGTGAGCCGCGACGAAACCAAGCCCAAGGTGGTCAATGCGGTCACCCTCGAAGTGACGCCCGAGCAAGCGGAAAACCTGGACCTGGCGCGCGGTGTCGGCACCTTGTCGCTGGCCCTGCGCAACCAGATCGACCAGACGCTGCCTACCACGGCGGGCGCCACCAAGCACACCTTGCTCGACGACCTGGCGACCCTGGCCGCAGGTCCGGCCAAAGTGGCGGCGCCTGCCCCCGCAGCGGCAGTGCATACCCGTCCCACCCGCATCATCGCCGCGGCGCCGCAGGCCGTGCGCCACGACTGCGTCAGCGTGCTGAACGGTCTGCAATCGTCACAAGAATGCTTTTGAACTTCCATGCAACGCCTTTTCGGGATGAGCGCCATGAATAAACGCAAGCCACACGCCAGCTTCGCCCTTGCCCGCCGCTACGGTGCGCTCGGTCTCGCCCTGGCCCTCGTACACGGCGCCACGCTGGCAGCCGCGCCAAGCATGCCGGTGCGCGCCAAGGGCGCCACGCCACTGCCGATCAAGCCACCGTTAGAACGCGCCGACAGCGGCCCGCAATGCAGCGGAGAAGCCGCACGCCCTGGAAATATGACCCTGATCATGGGTAAATCGAATCTGATGCGCCTGCCCGAGCCGGTGCGTCACCGCAGCGTTGGTAACGCCGGCGTGGCCCAGGCCATGCTGGTGGCGCCCGATACCCTCTATTTGCTGGGCGTCGATGTGGGCACCACCAATATGATCATCCAGGGCAAGAGCGGCGCCTGCAGCGTGGTCGATATCATGGTGGTGATGGATCCTGCCGCCATCCAGTCAGCCCTTGCCAGCGCGATGCCGGATGAAAAGAACATCAAGGTCTCCAGCGCCAACGAAACCATCGTCCTCACGGGCACCGTTTCCGATAGTAATGCCATGCTGCGGGCGGGCGAACTGGCCCTGGCCTTCGTTCAGGAAACGTCGCGCTCGCTGGTGCGCAAGGATGATGACGCCGGCACGGCCGCGCGCGGTGCGGCCAGCAGCGACAAGAGCGCGGCGCCGGCTGCACGCGTGATCAATATGCTCAGCGTCACCGCGCCCCAGCAGGTCTTGCTGGAGGTGAAGATCGCCGAAGTGTCCAAGAGCCTGCTCGAACGGCTGGAAGGTGGGGTCACCCTGCATTTCAACTCCGGTAGCTGGGCCACCACGCTGTTGTCGAACTTCCTGACCGGCACCGCCGGCGGGATGCTGGAGGGACACAAGACCAATGGCAACCGCCTGCGCCTAGACGCCGAGAAACAAGATGGCCTGGTGCGCATCCTGGCCGAGCCGAACGTGATGGCGGTCAGTGGGCAGGAGGGCAGCTTCCTCGCTGGCGGACGCATCTTCATTCCCGTGGCCCAGGATAACAACAAGGTCACGCTGGAAGAAAAGGAGTTTGGCGTTGGCCTGCGTTTCATGCCCACCGTGCTCGCTGGCGGACGGATCAATTTGCGCGTGGCGCCGGAAGTGTCGGAAGTCTCGCGCGAAGGGATCGGCATTTCGGCAGCGGGCTTCTCCGGCGGCGCGGTACTGCCCCTGATTACCACGCGCCGCGCCAGCACCACGGTCCAGTTGTACGACGGCCAAAGCTTTGCCATTGGTGGCCTGATCAAGAACAACTTGACCACCAGCATGAAGGGCTTGCCCTTGCTGGGTGAAATTCCCGTCCTCGGCGCGCTGTTTCGCAGCGCCGACTACCAGCATGACCGCAGCGAACTGGTGTTTGTCGTGACCGTGCACCTGGTCAAACCGCTGGCGCCGAACTACTCGCTGCCCACTGACAAGGTCACCGAACCTGGCCGCGCAGAATTCTTGCTCGGTGGCCAGCTCGAAGGCAAGAGCGCCCCGCCAGCCGCGAGCGCCGCGCCGCCAACTGCGGCGACCGCCAGCACGCCGCAAGCGACTGCACGCGGCTTCCAACTTCAATAAGGAGCTCCCATGAACCACCGTCTCATTCCGCTGGCCGCCTTGGCCGCCACCCTGGCCGCGTGCGCTCCGCTGGCAACGCAGTCGGACACCAGCTTCGGCAATGCCGTGCGTGCCGCCGTGGCCTCCCAGGTCATCGATCCGGCCGCGGCCCGCAATACCAATCTCGTGAGCGGCATTGACGGACGCGCTGCCGACGCGGCCCAGCGCCATTACGAAGCGAGCTTTCGCAAGCCCAGTGCGCCAGATGCCGCCATGGTGCAAGGCAGCGCAAAATGAAAAGCGCCTGGCGCCAGCGCGGGGCCTTCGGGATCCTGTACGCGATCATGCTGCCCGTGATGTTGGGCATGATAGGACTGGCAGTCGACCTGTCCATCATGTTCGCCCGCGGTCACGAGTTGCAGGCGCTGGCCGACGGCGCGGCCCTGGCCGCGGCGCGCGCGCTCGACGGCACCCAGGCCGGCCTGGATGCGGCGCGTGACAGCGCCAAGCACGCTGGCGAAAAGGCCCAGTACCGTTTTCTCAATCCCGACGAATTTGACTGGTCTTCCAGTGCCCTCAGTTTCAGCGCCACACCCGACGGTCCGTGGATCAACGCCGAATCGGTCAGCCCGGAAGACATCGCCTCGCTCGCGTTTGCCCAGGTCGATACCAGCGGCCTGGACGCCATGTACGGCCGCGTCGCCATCGCCTTCCTGCGCATTGTGGGGGTGCAGGGCGAACAGAACCTGGTACGCCGCGCGGTTGCCGGCCCCAAAGAGAGCGCCCTGGGGCCGCTGGCCATCTGCGCCATGGACAGCACGGAAATCAGCGCACGCAGCAATGCGCCCTACACCGGCATGGACGAAGCAGTCGAATTCGGCTTTCGTCGCGGCGTGGGCTACAACTTGCTCAATCTGAACCCGATTGGCAACACGCCCAAAAACTTCATCATGAACCCGCTCGACTTTGCGCCGGCGCCGTCCCTGGCCTCGCACATGAGCGACGAGGTTGTGCGCCCCTTCGTCTGCAGCGGTTCGCTACCCGCGGCGCGACTGGCTAATGGCTCGACGCTGTATGTGCGCGAACCGTTTCCCCTGTCGATGCTGAACGAACTCAATTCGCGCTTCGCCAGCTACGCCAACGGCTCGGTGTGCAACAAGATTGGCGCGCCGCCGGACGCGAACATCATCGACTTTCGCGGCGCCTATCCCGGTTTCTGGATGGCCGGTGCCGCCTTGCCGCTGCGCGCCAGCGCCACGCCTCTGGCCAGCGGCAGCCGCCTGGCCACCGTGGCTGACGCCAGCCCGCTGCCACCGGGCACCCTGGCATCAAGCTATGGACCGCTATGGTCCTTCAGCAAACCGCTGCGCTACGTGGGGGGCAGCACCGGCGCGCCCTTCACCCGCAGCGATTGGAGCAAGCTGTATCAGGTCAGCAGCCCACCCCAGTTGACGTCGTCCTATTCTGCTTCCCTGTCTCCCTATGATCGCGGGCTCTCGCCGCACCGCCAATCGCCGGCACCGCTCGAAGGCATCGACAAGCGCCGCATTCTCAACGTGCCACTGCTGCAGTGTCCAGTGAGCGGCAACAGCGCGCGCGTGCTGGGCATAGGGCGCTTTCTCATGACCTCACCTGCGACCCAGGCGCCGCCAGCCATCCACGCCGAATTCGGCGGGCTGGCGACCTTCGCCTCTTTGACTGCCTCCGCAGTCCTGTACAAATGAAGCCCGTCGCCCGCTTGTCGCAGCTCCGCCTGCAGCTTGGCGCCGCAGCCGTCGAACTGGCCATGGTCTTGAGCGCCACCATCGTGCTGATGCCAGCGGTCGCCCTCTTCGCGCGCGTGTTCTACCAATATTGCGTGGCCAAGGAGGCCACCCGCGACGCTGCCGCCTACCTGGCCAGCCTGCCGCCTGCCGCCTTCAAGGACAGTGCGGAAACCGCGCGCGCGACTGATGTCGCCAAACGCATTGTCAGCGACGCCGCCCAAAACGCCGGCATGGATGGCACCACCACGGTCGCTCCGGCGTACGTGGAATGCGACCAGCACGTGTGCTTTGGCCTGGTGCCCGCGCTCGTGAGCGTCACCGTGACCTTCAGCATCAACGATGAAGCGTTCAATGCACTGACAGGTGCCTGGACCGATCACGAATCCAAGATCTGGCAGGTCAGCGCCAAGTCCAGCATGCCGTTTTCCCGTTAATTACAGCGAGCCTGTCATGAAACCGAGCGTACCAGGGCCTGTCCCGCGTGGTCAGCGCGGCGCCGCCGCCGTCGAATTCGCGCTGGGCGCGATGCTGTTCTTTACCTTCGTGTTCGGGGTGATCGAACTGGCCCGCGCCCTGTACATGTGGAGCACCCTGATTGAAGTGACCAGGCGCGCCGCGCGCGGCGCTGCCGATACCGACTTCAGTGACGCGGGCAAGCTCGATGTCGTGCGTAGCCAGGCCATTTTCGCCGATATCCCAGGGGGCTTGCCGCTGCGGGGCAGCATCGGGCCAAGCAATCTGGCCATTGACTACCTCAATGCGAGCCTGGCGCGTGTCGATCCGCTGCCCGCCTGTCCCGAGCAAAATATCGTCAATTGCAACAGCGACCCGGAGGGCGCCAGCTGCATCCGCTTCGTGCGCGTGCGTCTGTGCACCGACAACAGCGCCGCCTGCAACCGGGTCAACTACCAGCCCATCATCAGCGCCAATTTCTTCCCGGGCGCCCCTTTACAGTACCCCACGTTTGCCACCATCACGCCAGTGGCCACGCTGGGCCATCGACCCGGCGTGGCCGGCAATTGCCTGTGACAGCCCACCAGCGAGGATAGACAATGAAAGCCCTACTGATCACCCGTGACAGCGAGCTGCGCGCGGAAATAGCGTCGCAAGGCGCGGCGCGGGTGCCTCCCCTGAATCCCGGCGCCACGCGCAGCAGCATGCGCGATGCGCTGGACCGTCTGGTGCCGGATGCGCCAGCCCTGGTGATCATCGACGCCAGCGACTTCGAGCCGAACGAGGCGGATATGCTCGAACGGCTCTCGAAACACTATCCCGGTGCCAGTTTCATGCTGCTCACGCGCGAGCATCAACAGGACCTGTTGATACGGGCGATGCGCGCCGGCGTGCGCGAAGTCCTGCAGCTGCCGCTGATCCACCGTGCCTTTCACGAAGCGATGGACCGCATCGCTGCCACCGCCGGGGTCACCAGTCTGCGTGACGGCAAGGTGCTCGCCTTCATCTCATGCAAGGGCGGCAGCGGCGCCACCTTCATCTCCACCAATTTCGGCCACGCCCTGGCCACGTTGTCCGATAAAAAAGTGCTGTTGATGGACTTGCACGGCCAGTTTGGCGACGCCACGCTGTACGTGTCGGACCAGCGCGCCGCCATGACCTTGTCCGACGTGTGCAGCCAGATTGCGCGCATCGATGGCCCGTTCCTGGAATCGTGCCTGGTGCATGTCACGGCAGGCTTTGGCATCCTGGCCGCCGCCGACGACCCGGCCCACGCCATCGAGCTCAAACCCGAGCATATGGACGCCATCCTGCGCGTCGCGCGCCAGCACTACGACTACATCGTGCTCGATGTGGGACGCCAGATCGACGCCATCTCGCTGCGTGCACTCGATAGTGCCGACGCCATCTACCCGATCCTGCAACTGGGTCTGCCGGACATTCGCGATGGACGCCGCCTGCTCGATATCTTCCGCTCGCTTGGTTACCCGATCGAAAACACGCGCCTGATCGTCAATCGTTACGAGAAAGGCGGCAAGCTGCGCCTGCAAGACCTGCAAAGCGCACTGGGGGCCGAGATTGTTCACACCATCCCCAACGACTATGTGGCCGTCACCGATTCCGTCAACCAGGGCGTGCCTGTGTTGCGCCTGGCGCGCTCGGCGCCCGTCTCGCGCAGCCTGGCCGAACTGGTCGAGATCATCACCGCCCGCCGCGTCCCGGAAAACAAAGGCCTGTTCGACCGCCTGTTCGGGCGCGGCGATGGCGAGCCTTAAGGAGAGCTTAGATGACTTTGCGCGAACGTCTCAACGCGGCCGATGAAGCCCGGCCAGCGACTCCCGCCACCCCGGAAGCGGCGAACCACGCTTACCAGGAATTGAAAAAGACGATGCACCAGATGATCCTGGACCGCATCGACCTGGAGCGCCTCAAGCGCTTGACCACCGAGCAGTTCAAGCATGAACTGGCGCTGCTTATCCAGCGCATCATCGAAGAAGAACGGATCGTCCTGAACCAGCACGAGCGCCACAACCTGGTGCTCGACATCCAGCATGAAATGCTCGGCTTCGGCCCGCTCGAACCCTTGCTGGTTGACCCCAGCGTCTCCGACATCCTGGTCAATACCTTTTCCAAGGTCTACATCGAACGACGCGGCAAGCTGGAACTGACCGACATCACTTTCCACGACAATGCCCACCTGATGAAGATCATCGAGAAGATCGTCTCGCGGGTGGGCCGCCGGGTCGACGAATCGAGCCCCATGGTCGACGCCCGCCTGCCAGACGGCTCGCGCGTGAACGCCATCATTCCACCACTGGCCGTGGATGGCCCCATCCTGTCGATACGGCGCTTTTCGGCCACACCACTGACGGTGGAAAATCTGCTGACCTTCAAAAGCATGACCCCACCCATGGTGCAGGTGCTGCAGGCGCTGGGTCATGCCAAGATCAACATCCTCATCTCTGGCGGCACCGGCAGCGGAAAAACCACCTTGCTCAACCTGTTGTCCGGCTTCATTCCTGTCAATGAACGCATCATCACCATTGAAGACGCGGCCGAACTGCAGATGCGCCAGCCGCACGTGGTACGACTGGAAACGCGCCCGCCCAATATTGAAGGCAAGGGCGAAGTGCCGCAGCGCGCCCTGGTGCGCAATGCCCTGCGCATGCGGCCCGACCGCATCATCCTGGGCGAGGTGCGCGGCGCGGAGGCGCTCGACATGCTGCAGGCGATGAACACTGGCCACGAGGGTTCGCTCGCCACCATTCACTCGAACACCCCGCGCGATGCACTGGCCCGCCTGGAAAACATGGTCGGCATGGCCGGCGTGAACCTGACCCCACGCGCCACGCGCCAGCAGATTTCATCGGCCGTCACGGTGGTGCTGCAGGTGACGCGGCTCACCGACGGCGCGCGCAAGCTGGTGAGCATGCAGGAAATCACGGGCATGGAAGGCGACGTCATCGCGATGCAGGAGATCTTCCGTTTCGACCAAACGGGTGTGAGCCCGGATGGCAAGGTGTTGGGCCACTTCTGCGCCACTGGCGTGCGCCCACGTTTTGCCGAACGACTGCGACTGTTTGGCGCAGCCGTCCCCGACGCGGCCTTCGACCCCGCCCGCGTCTACGAATAACCCGCCAGGAGGCATGATGGATGCACTTTTCTACGGCTTTACGGTGCTGTTGTTCGCGGCAGTCATTCTGCTCATCGAAGGCACCTATTTGTGGTGGTCCAGCGCCCACGGCGGCGGCGCGCAGCGCATTGCGAGGCGCTTGCGCCTGATGTCGGGCGGGGTCGATGGCGAACGCGAAAAGGTCTCCATCCTCAAACAACGGCGCTACAGCCATGGCGACTGGCTAGACGCCTATCTGCACCGACGCCGGCTCGCCCATGCGATCGATCGCCTGCTGGTGCAATCCGGCCTGCGCTGGTCGGTCGCCCAGTTCATCGCTGCCTCGCTGGGCGGCATGCTGCTGGCCGCCATGCTGCTGATCATGCGTCCAGTTCCCCTGCTGGCCAAGTTCATCATCGCCTTTGCCTTCATGATGGTGCCCTACATACTGGTACTGCGGGCCCGCACGGCGCGCCTGATCAAGATTGAGGAGCAGTTGCCCGAAGCGGCAGATTTTCTGGCGCGGGCCATGCGTGCCGGTCACTCGTTTACCAACGTGCTGCAGATGGTGGGCAGCGAACTACCGGAACCTTTGAGTGGTGAATTTCGCGCGGCCCACGAAGAAATCAACTACGGCGTGCCGATGAACGAAGCCCTGTACAACCTGGCCGACCGCATTCCGCTCACTGACCTGCGCTACCTCGTCATCGCGGTAGTGATTCAGCGCGAATCAGGCGGCAACCTGGCTGAAATCCTCGGCAACATCAGTCACATCATCCGCGAGCGCCTGAAATTGCTCGGAAAAGTGCGGGTGCTGTCGGCCGAAGGACGCATGTCGGCCTGGATCCTCGGCCTGATGCCGTTCTGCGTGATGGCCTTCATGACCTTCATCAATCCGCGCTATGTCAGCCTGCTGTGGACCGACCCGGTCGGCATCAAGATGCTGTGGTACGGCGCCTGCATGATCCTCATCGGCGTGCTCTGGATCCGGCGCGTGATCCACATTCGGGTTTAAGGAGATAGCGATGACGATGTCCAATCTGGTATTTCTGCTGATCGTGTTCGCCATCGTCGGTGGCCTGGCACTGATGGCGATGGCCCTGTTCTCGCCTGGTTACATGGTCGGGCGCCTGGCCAACTTCCGCAAGAAGGTCGATAGCAGCGCGGCGCACCAGGCCGATGGCTGGGTCGAAAAGGTGGTCAAGGTCGCCCAGCCCTTCAGCAAGCTGTCGCTGCCCGAAGAAGGGTGGGAACGCTCCGCCCTGCGCACCCGCTTCATGAATGCCGGCTGGCGTAGCCCCGCCGCAGCGACGCTGTATTTCGCCTCCAAAACCGTGCTGGCCCTGTTGATACCGGCTGTGGCGGCCCTGGTGCTCACCCAGTACTGGCCGGCGATGGCAGCGCGGCGCTTCATGATCGTGCTGCTGGTGAGCGCAGCCTTTGGCTACTACCTGCCGAACTTCACGCTCGAACGCATCGCCAGGCGCCGCCAACGCGACATCTTCGAAACCATCCCCGACGCGCTGGACCTGTTGACCGTGTGCGTGGAAGCGGGCCTAAGCCTGGAGCGCGCACTGGTCAAGGTGGCTGGCGAAATCCACATCAAGAGCATGGTGCTGGCCCAGGAGCTGCAGCTGGTGTTGATGGAAATGCGCGCTGGCTTTACCAAGGAGCGCGCGCTGCGCAATTTTGCCCTACGCAGCGGCGTGGAAGATGTCGACACCCTGGTGGCGATGCTGATCCAGTCGGAGCGCTTCGGCACCAGCATGGGCACGTCGCTGCGTGTGCATTCGGATAATCTGCGCTCCAAGCGTCGCCTGTTGGCGGAAGAAGCTGCCGCCAAAATCGCGCTCAAGCTCCTGTTCCCGCTGATTTTCTTCATCTTCCCGACGCTGCTGATCGTGCTGGTTGGCCCTGCCGGCATCCAGATATCGCGCACCATGGGCAAGATCGCCGGTACCCATTGAAGAGAGCCTATGATGAGCATCCACACTTCCTTCAAGCGCATTGCGATCTCGTGCGCCAGCCTCGCACTGTTGGCCTGCACCAGTACCGCGACCTACCAGCCATCGCCAGGCGACGCCGAAGAGAGCTATCGCATTGGACGCAATTTTCACCTGGCGATGCGTCCCGAGCAGGCATTGTTTTACTATCGCAGCGCGCTGCGCTCCTATCCCTCGCACGTCAATGCGCGCAACGGGCTGGCCGTGCTGTACGCGGAGCAGGGCCAACTCGATCTGGCCATCGCACTATGGCAGGAGATGGCTGTGACGGCGACTGGCCCGTCGCGCGCCGCGCTGTTTGCCAATCTTGGCTACGCCCATCTGCTGCAAGGCGACGCTGCACGTGCCCAGGCCGTCCTGGAACAGGCTTGCCTGCTCGACCCACTCAATGAAGGCGCATGGCAGCACCTGGGCGACGCGCTGGCCAGCAGCGGTCAAATGGAAAGGGCCCAGGCCATGCACCAGCAAGCGGCCAGCCTGCGCGGACACGATCTGCGGGACGACCTTGTGAAGACCAATACTGCCCCGGTCAGCACTTGGGCGCAAACGGACATTCGCGAAAACAGCAACGGCATCTTCGTCCTGCGCAGGATAGAGCCGCTGGTCGCGCAGCCGCACGCAGCGGGCGCCCCGGCCATGCTAGAAATTAGTAACGGTAACGGGGTAACGGGGCTGGCCAAATCCATGGCCAGGCAGTTGGGGGAGGGCGATACCCGCGTGGTTCGCCTGACCAATCAGAAAGGCTACGCGGTGCACCACACCCGCGTCGAGTACCAGCCCAACTACCGAAGCGCTGCGGAACAACTGGCGCAACGCGTGGGCGCTGTCAATGTGGTTGCAGCCGCCAGACCAGGGCGCAGCGATTTGCGCCTGGTGCTGGGACACGATTTGAAACGCGCGCCGGCCATGCTGGTCGCGACACGCTGATGCAGCTTTACTGCCAGCTGACGCTGCCCATACCGCGCGCCTCGGCGCTGCGGTTCGCTGGCTTGCCGTAGACGGTGGCCGAACCAAGGCCGCTCAGTTTCAAGGTCGCTGAATTCTTCGCATACACGGTCGCCCCGCCCAGCCCCGACATATTCAGGTCCACCGCATCGGCCTCCAACTTGCGCGCATCGAGGCTGCCCACCCCGCCCAGGCCTGCACGCAGCAACTTGCTGTGTCCATTGATGCTGATCTGGCCAGCGCCGCCCAGCTTCAAATCGACTTGATCGGTGTCGCCAGCATTGAGCGTCATGCTGCCCACGCCACCCAAGCGCGCCACCACATTGCGGTATTGGCTAGTGACCGTGATGGCGCCAGCGCCATCGAGCGAGAGGCGCACTTCATTGCCAGTGAAACCGGTGACATCACTGGCGCCAACGCCGCGGGAATCGAGTTCGGACAGGGCTGGCAAGGTCAGTTCAGCGCGCACCTCGTGCACATCGTGGCTGCCAAAATTCCAGCGACCGCTTTCGGTATCGATGGTCAGCGTGTCGCCACTTTGCGTGACCAGCACCTTGGCCAGATCGGTTTTCTCACCAATGAGCACCAGGCCCGGCGTTGCGCCCTGCTTGACGTGCAGGCTGATGACCCCACCGAGCTTGACCTTGACCACGCGTGCATCGACACTGCGCGTTTCATTGACGGGTTGGGCCATTGCTGCGTTCGCTGCCATGCCCAGCGCCAGCGCTGCCATGAATTTGTTCAAGGTCTGATTCATCGGGGTCTCCGTGGGTGAAAGAATTATTCTGCGAGCTGGGCTTTTTCTGCAGCGCTCAATCGCTTGGCAGAAACGGTGATCACGGTCATGCTGGGCACCTCACCCACCTTGACCACTTCCGGCGCGCCGGTGTGATGGGAATGGGAAGCGGCGTTGGCCAGGCCGGTCATCGATGCCAGAGCAAGGGCGCCGATGAAGATGAGTTCCATGTTTTTAGCGATGTTCATGATGTGTTCCTGTAATTGGTTGCGTTTCGGTTGAGTGAACTATAGCCAGACCCCGGGAGCGTCACGAGCGGATTGCGACGGAATGCACTTTTGGCGGGGTGGGCTGCGTAAAAGCCGGAGGCAGAATGCGCCTGGCATGTTGTCATTGCGCAAAGACAATCCAACTTTCCCTGTCGAAATTCTTTACACTAGGCATCTATCGTATTCGGTTGGAAATTGTTAAGTCGTTGATTAGACAGCATTTTATCCTATTCGTCCTTGCTTGGCATCATTATTGCTTTACTGCAGTACCGATTCTCGCCTATGGAAATGACATCATGATGAAAGCAGTTCGCACTATCCTCGCCCCTGTCGCCGCCGCACTGATGCTGGTTGCAACCAGCAGCTCGGCCGCCGTGTTGACCACCAAAATGGCCGTCGACAATGGCTACAGCGTCTACCTCTCGACCGCAGACAATGTGCAAGGCACCTTGTTCGGCAGCGGCAACGACTGGACCACGACCTTTGTCAACTCGACCAACCTGACTGCTGGTACCTACTACCTGCACATCGCGGCCTACGACCAGGGCGGTATCGCCGGCTTCCTCGGTGAGTTCTCGATCGCTGGCAGCGGCTTCAAGTTCGCCAACGGCCAGACCACCCTGACCACCAACACCACCAACTGGATGGGTAACAACACCGGTTTCGCATCGGCTTACGGCGCGCTGGGCAGCCTGGGCACCGATGGCGTGGGTCCTTGGGGCAACCGTCCTAACATCGTGGACAGCGCAACCTGGATCTGGGCTGGCGACGCCAACAACGACAACGTGGCTTACTTCACCACCAAAATCACCGCTGTGCCTGAGCCAACCACGGTCGCGCTGCTGGGTCTGGGCCTGATGGGTCTGGGTCTGGCACGTCGTCGTTCGAGCAAGGCTGGCAAATAAGCTTCAAGCACCTCGTGTGCAAAAGAAAGCCCGCTGCGTGCGGGCTTTTTTGCGTCTGAAGTAGCTTAGGTTAGGGCTTTAGCCTGAGTGGGCGTGCACGATCAGGGAAATGAAGAAGGCAGCAATCGCCAGTCCCAGCAGGCTGAGCGAAAAGCATGCAAAGAGGCCCGCCATCTCAAGTTTTACCATCGATGGCGTCATGGACCGCCAGCGCACTCTCAGGCTTGCCCGATAAGACGGCGAGACAAGGAAGCGCCAGCCCGCGAGGGCATCCACGGCGATTCCTAGCACGACAACACAATGAATCAGGATGCGTACGGTCGCATGCAGTGCGTGAGCGATGGGCATAGCTGGGCTTTCGACAGAGCTGATCATTGGAACAGGCAGCGCTGCCGCCGAAGCGCTTGCAGGTCAGCGCAACAAAGGCATCGCATCGACAATACGCACATCATGCATCTGGTGCAGCAGCGCTTCGAGATAGCCCTTATGCGACGCACCGACAATGACCAGCATGCGCGACCCGGGCCGCGTCGACAGCACGTCGCGCACATTGGACGCCATGCGCAGATTGCGTACTTCCCAGTATCCCACATAACCGCGCCCGAAACGCTGGGGCGAAGGCTCGTTGAGCGCCGCGCCAAAGTCGCTGGCAAACACGAGCCGTCCGACGCCGGGCGCATTGTGGGTGCGGTACAAGCTCACGACATCCTTGGGCGAGCCGAGCCGGCCCTTCTGCGCCTCGTCCATGGCTTTGCGTTTGTTCGTGGCCGGGTTATCCCATGCCTTCATGATTGCCGCGCCATAGGCCTTTTCATCCTCGATCACGTTGTCGGACGTATGGTCATCAATGGGAAACACACGTTCGTGGCCCAGGCGGGCGGCCAGCTGTGCACCGATCAGATAACTTTCATCGTGGCGCTGGACGAGCTTGTTCAGGCGCTCTACCAGGACGGCGTCCAGACCGTCGCCAACTTGCCGGTCCGCTGCATCGAGGCGCAACCATTGCACGACGGCCGATGCCTGCTCGCCACCAGCCATGAACACGGCTGCAAGATGCCGCCGCTGCGCGGCGCTTGGCGCAGTGGGCCAGCTTGCCAGCAATTTATCAGTCTCGACGGTCGCCGCGACAACGTCCAGGCCGGTGGCGGCCTGGGCCGGCGCTGGATCCCAGCAGTAGGATTCGATGGTTTCCTTGTAGCGGACCGGATAGCGGCGCAGGAAATCACACTGCTGCCCGGACAGCGCTTCGATGCCGATAGCTTGCGGGTGCCAGCCGGCCAAGCGGTCATTGAGAAGTTGCAGATTGGCCGGATCGAAGGAGGCGGGCAGTTGCGACAGGTGCACCGAGCCCAGGATCAGGAGCTCGTTGGCCGGTCCCTTGAGCGGGCCTTTTAACTTGCTGGGGTTGAAGTCTGGCTGGTAGTCGTGTGCGTTGGCCACGCTGGCAACGGCCACGGAAAACATCAAGCAAAGTAGGCGACGCATCGTGTGTTCCCTTGATCTGGCGGAGGATCGGATGATATGCCGGGTGCCGGGAATCTAAAAGAAGAACTTGATATGCATGCAAGTGTCGGGGTAGCATAGAAGCGACAGGGGCCAACGACAACTAGGTGCGTCCAAAATTCGACACTGTAGATGTCAGCACCGCGCCACAACTGCCTTTGTGCCCTTCATACGCAACAGGAATGCCGTCGATGGTGTGATGCTGATCGCCTTCGACAATCTCGCCGTCGCCGTGTATCGGGCAGGTAATCCGGTCCCCAACACGGGCGACTGCAATGCCCCCGACCTTGAAGTGAGTGGCGGCCACGTGCGACACAGTGCCACCGTGGCTGGTGGGATCGTTCTGGCGGATAACTTTTCGCATGGTCATTTCGCGCAATAGTGAATTCGCATAGCACAGCAGATATGCCTGCATCTTTAAAGAATTTGAAGCACTTACTGCTGGTAGTTGTCTGGATCGTTTGCGGGGGTGCCGTGGTGCCCGAATACGTCGCCCCCGCGCGGGTGCTGCTGTGTCTTGCGCTTGTCGTCGGACGGCGGACTGATGAAGACAATGGATGCCTCGTCCTTGTCCCGCAAATTGATTGCCGCACTGATGCCACCGTTGCGGTAGCTGCCCATCACGCCGATGGCCATTTGCATAAATAGCGTCGTTGCGCCTGTGTTACCGAGGCGCTTGTCGGTGTTAATGAACTGGGCGGATTTGCCGGTGTCGATCTCCGGTCCGCCATGCGCAGCGTAGGCGTCCAACATGCTATGGAGCAGAGTGACTTGGTTGGTGTCGTCACCTGTCGCTGCGACGATGAGGGCCGGTGCCTTGGTCCTTTCTGCCTCGGGCAGGGTAAGTAATGCCGCCTGCCATCCGGCCTGGAGCGCCTTGTCGCGTTCGTCGCGGCGCGTGATCGGTTTGCCGTGCTCGTCGGTGAACTTGATAAAGGTGGGACGGTGGATGAAGCCGAGCGTGGGCAAGCTGTCAAAGGTGGCCAATTGTTCCTTGTTCCATGGAATT
>JBJMVX010000318.1:0-8648 GCA_045810445.1 Massilia sp. | reverse complement strand
TTCGATGTTGACGATCACGCCTTCGCCGAATTTGGCGTGGGCCACCGACTCGCCAATGCGCCAGCCTGGCCCGTTTGCCGCAGCCTTCTGGGTGATCTGCTGGGCGATCTTGTTGTCCGAGCCGCCGCTGAACGGCGTTTCGTCCCAGGCTGACTTCTTGTTGCCGAACCAGTGAGACTGCACGCGCGGCGAGATCCATTTGAGCGCTTCATCCGGCAGCTCGTCAAAGAAGCGCGACTTCATGTTGTAGCGCGTTTGCCCGTGCAGCATGCGCGTTTGCGCAAAGCTCATGTACAGGCGCTTTTTCGCACGCGTGATGGCCACGTACATCAGGCGACGCTCTTCGTCCACGCCATCCATTTCGCGGCTGCTGCTCTCGTGCGGGAACAAGCCTTCTTCCAGGCCGGTGATGAAGACGGCGTCAAATTCCAGGCCCTTGGCCGAGTGCACGGTCATCAATTGCAGCGCATCCTGGCCCGCTTGCGCCTGGGCGTCGCCCGCTTCGAGCGAGGCATGCGAGAGGAAGGCCGACAGCGGCGACATCACCGATGGCAGCGGCGCGTCGGCGTCAAGCACCTCGATGCCGTCGCCATTGATCAAGGCTTCCCCTGCCTGCGCCTGGGCACGCGGGCCCAGATGGGCTGGTGCGCCCTGGCCAAAACCTTCTTCCTGCACGAACTGGGTGGCGGCGTTGACCATCTGCTCCAAGTTTTCGATGCGGTCGGCGCCTTCTTTTTCGTTCTGATAGTGGGTCAGCAAGCCGCTTGCTTCCAGCACCACGCGCACCATCTCGGGCAGCGCCAGTTGCTGGGTTTCGAACCGGGCGCCTTCGATCAGTTTGATAAACGCGCCTAGCGACGAACCAGCCTTGCCCGCGACGTAAGGCACAGCGGCGTACAGCGAAATGCGGTGCTGCTCGGCTGCTGCCTGCAAGGCTTCAATCGAGCGCATCCCGATGCCACGCGTTGGAAAATTGACGACGCGTAGGAAAGCCTGGTCGTTGTGCGGATTGTCCATCAACTGCAGGTAAGCGATGCCGTGCTTGACCTCGGCGCGCTGGAAATAGCGCTGGCCGCCATACACGGTGTAGGGCAGACCGGCCGCAAACAAGCCATGCTCGATCACGCGCGACTGGGCGTTCGAGCGGTACAGGATGGCGATCTCGCTACGCAGCGCGCCATCGGCCATCAGGCTCTTGGCTTCTTCGATGATCCATTGCGCTTCTTCCAGATCCGACGAGGCTTCATAGATACGCACAGGTTCGCCGTGGCCGGCGTCGGTGCGCAGGTTCTTTCCCAGCCGGTTGCTGTTGTTGGCAATGAGGTGATTGGCGCTGTCGAGGATGTGGCCGTGGGAGCGGTAGTTTTGCTCCAGCTTGATCAGGTTCTCGACACGGAATTCGCGCTCGAAGGCGGCCATATTGCCCACATTGGCGCCACGGAAAGCGTAGATGCTCTGGTCATCGTCACCCACGGCAAACAGGGCGCCGCCTATGGCCTGCCCCTGCCCGGCCAGCAGCTTGAGCAAGTTGTATTGCAGGTCATTGGTATCCTGGAACTCGTCAACCAGGATGTGCTTGAAACGGGCCTGGTAGTGTTCGCGCAGCGGCTGGTTGCGCGCCAGCAGTTCGTATGCGCGCAGCAGCAACTCGGCAAAATCGACCACGCCTTCGCGCTGGCATTGCGCGTCGTAGAGCTCGTACAACTCCACCATCTTGCGCTCGATCGGATCGTGGGCTTCCACGCGGTTGGCGCGCAAGCCCTGGTCCTTGGCATTGTTGATGAAATACATCAGGTTCTTGGCCGGATATTTTTCATCATCAACATTGTTAGCCTTGAGCAGGCGCTTGATCATCGATAACTGATCCTGCGAATCCATGATCTGGAAAGTTTGCGGCAGGGCCGCGTCGCGGTAATGGGTGCGCAGCAGGCGGTTGCACAGGCCGTGGAAGGTGCCTATCCACATGCCGCGTGTACTGATGGGCAACATCGCTGACAAACGGGTGAGC
This sequence comes from Massilia sp., assembly GCA_045810445.1. Lineage (GTDB taxonomy): Bacteria > Pseudomonadota > Gammaproteobacteria > Burkholderiales > Burkholderiaceae_D > Telluria_A. The sequence continues at coordinate 6,640 of JBJMVX010000318.1, read as the reverse complement.
ATCTCCTTGGCCGCCTTGTTGGTAAAGGTGACCGCCATGATCCCGGCGGGCGACACTTGGCCGGTCTGAATCAGCCAGGCGATGCGGGTCGTGAGCACGCGGGTTTTGCCCGAGCCGGCGCCGGCCAGAATCAGGGCGCTTTGGGAGGGCAGCGTGACAGCCGCAAGTTGTTCGGGATTGAGGTTGTGAAGGAGATTTTGCATCCCGTGATTATACCGGGCGGCTGTGGAGAAAACGCCGCCGACGCGCACTGCGCGCCGGTTTTCGGCAATTGCGACTAGTCCTGCGGATCGAGGTGATCGATCTGCTTGACCGTGAAGCCAAGCTTGAACGCAGGCTGGCCGGGCTTGGCGCTTACCTTGATGGCGCCACCCTCGTCCAGATGGAGCAACAGGGAAGGCGAAATGGTTTCGCCGCTCTCGAGCTTGATACTGGTCTTGATCAACACCGTTTTGTCCTGCTCGGGCACGACGCGGAAGGTGCCGGTGAACTTCGCGCCCGGTTCGTTGGAGCCGACCTTGAATTCGTTCTGCCCGGTGACCTGCACGTGGGGCGTGGCCGAGCCGAAGCTGAGCGCGATATCGTAGTAGGGCCCGCCAGTATTCTCGGCACGGGCAGCGACGGCACCGACTAGGGCGGCACAGCCGAACAGGGCGATGATCAGGTGGCCGGCACGGCGGCGCGAGGCGGCCGGTGTTGCTTGCTTCAATTGCATGATGCGCTCCTTGAGTGGATGGCTAGCTTGCCAGTGGCAGGTGGCAAGCGCGGATGCGCTGCCAGCCTGGGTCTTGAGCATCGCCGTGGCATAGGCCTGGCGGTCGTCGCCGTGGTGCGCCATGACGGCAGCGTCGCAGGCCAATTCCTGGTCGAAGCGGCAGCGCGAGGCGGCGATGTGAATGAGAAGGTTGAACCAGAACAGGCACTGCATGGCTGCCAGCACGGCATTGACAAGCGGGTCGCACCGGCTGCGGTGGCAGCGCTCGTGGGCAATGATCAGGGCTTGTTCGCGCTCGCTGTAGCGACTGGCGAAATCGGCAGGCACCACAATGCGCGGGCGCCACAGGCCCAATAGCGCCGGCCCTTGCTGCGCATTGGCTGCATGAACGATGCCACCGCCTTCGACGAGCGTGCCCAGGCTGTGCACAAAACTGCGCTGGGCCAGCACCATCCACACGACGCTGACCAGGGTGCCCAGTAACCAGGTCAGTACCAGGTAACCCGGCCAGGCGGCGCCGATCTGCGTGGCTGTCGCCACCAACTGTGGTGCCTCGAGAGCGGGCGAGATCGCCAGCATGAACGAGGCAGAAGGATGCAGGGATGGCAGCGCCGCCGCGAGCATCGCCACCGCCACCACCAGCCAACTTTGGTAGGCCACGCCTGCGCCCGCAAGACGGCGCAACAGCCGCCGCAGCGGCAGCACGAGAACGATGGCAAGGCTGGCGGCGATGCTCACGCGCGCCAGCAAGGCAAGCAGTTCGGGGAAGTTAGCTGCCATCGCCAAGCTCCTCGACCAGTTTTTTCAGTTCCGCGATATCGGCAGGCGAGAGTTTGCGGTGCTTGCCGAAGTGGGCCACCAGCGGGGCCACGCGCCCGCCAAACAGGCGTTCGAGCATGCTGCTGCTCTCGGTGCTGACCCAGTGCTCGCGCTTGAGCACCGCCGTGTACAGATAGCGCCGGCCATCCTTGCTGGCACTGACCGCGCCCTTTTTCAGCAGGCGGTTAAGCAGCGTCTTGACGGTCGCTTCCTGCCAGCGTTGTTCGCTGACCAGGGCAGCGATGACTTCCTCGGCCGGCAGGGCGGCGTTGGCACGCCACAGTACATCCATCACAAGCGACTCGGCGTCGCTGATTGCCACTGACTGTGTTTGCATCGGGTCTCCTGACGATTACGATTACAGGCGTAATCGCAGGAGAATGATTACATCTGTAATCGTTGCCGTCAAGTGCTTTGTGGCCTAGCGGTTTCCGCCATTGCGATACAGGGAGCTGAACATGGAGTTGCCGTTCAGCGAAGACGTCGGCACATCCTGGCCCACATCCCAGTGTTCGACCAGTTCAAAGTTCGCAACGCGGAACATGTCGCACACGGCGGCGCCGGAAAATTCATTGGCGGGATTGCCGGCCGCGTCGACGTTATGCGAACACACCACGGTCAGGTCGCCCTCGGCCAGCGCGCGCACCACGCGGTAGTGCGAACCGACCGGGGCGATGTACTCAATCACGTCCTTGAGCGCCGCGCGGCCACTGGCCACGTAAGGATTGTGCTGGATGTAGCTCACGCCCCACAGGCGGTCGATCAGGCCGAAATTGCGCTTGCCGAAGACTTCCTCGGACAGGGTCTGCACCATCAGGCGGTTCATTTCTTCACGCTCGCGCGGGACCGGCGGCTGCGGCGTCGGATAGGTGTACACATTGCCAAACTCCGAATTGCCGTTGGCCGAACTGGTAGGCGCCGGCGCCTGAACCACCCAGTGTTCGACCATCGTGCCGTGGTCAAGCCGGTAGAAGTCGTAGCGGTTCTGGCCACTCATTTCGTTGGCCGGCGTTGTCGACACGTGGGAGTGCACGAACACCAGGTCGCCGTCGGCCAGAAGGTGCTTGACGGTGAAGGCCTGGGTGGGCGCCTTCTGGCGCATGGCGCGTATCCATTCGGTAGTGCCGTGGCGACCGTTGCGCATCAGGGAATCGTGTTCGATCAATTGCGGCGAGACCTGGCGCGCGACAGCGTCCGCATCCATCGGTCCCATGATGCCGGAGATGAACTGGCCGACCACGGCCTTGTTCAGACGTTCGGTATCGTTGTTGTGCGCGGCCTGGGCAGAGGACGCGGCGCACACCATCAGGACTGTGGAAAACAGCAGGGAGCAGCGGGAAATTCGGCGTGATGTCATGGTTTGCTTTCTCGATGTGGTTGAGGGGTTTGCCTCGTCGGGCAGGTGTGCAGCTTGCCCCATCGACCAGGCCACAGCGATGGTTTTGGGATGAGCCGTGCTATATTCGGGACGAACGCCATCGCCCCCACCTTCCATTGCGGGCACACTGTCTCTTCACCTGTACCCTGCCCTGTCATCGCCCGCCTATGAGTTCCATGTTCAGCTTCATCACGCAACGCCGTTCCTGGCCAAGCGCCTCATATTGGGGCTGGTGGGCGTTAGCCGGCGCCTACAATTTCGGGCGCGGCATCTTTGACGTGCCCGTGTATATCAACTTCGCCTTCAACGCTGCGCACTTCCTCGTGTGGGCCTTGATTGGCCTGATCGCGGTGCCGCTGATACGGCGCTACCCGCTGCGCATGCATTGGCGCGCATGGAGCTTTCACCTGCTCTTTGGCGCTTTTGTCACCCAGCTTGACGTCACGCTTGGCCATTGGATTTTTGTAACCGTGACCAGCGCGTACAAAGGCAAGTCGTGGCTGGAATTGATTTTTATCGCATTCGAGAGCTGCTTCCATATCGGGCTGCTGACCTACTTCGGCCTGGTGGGCGTGGTGCAGGGCATGGACGCGATCAAGCTGGCGCGCAAGCGCGAGCTACAGGTGGCTGACCACAAGACGGCCCTCATGCACGCGCAGCTGCAAAGCCTGCGCCTGCAGCTGCAGCCCCACTTCCTGTTTAACACCCTGCATGCCATCGGCTCGCTGATGCATTACGACGTCACCACGGCCGACCGCATGCTCAATCGCCTGAGCGACATGCTGCGCACTTCCCTGCGTGAATCGGACAGCGCGCTGGTGACGCTGAAACAGGAAATGAGCTTCATCGAAGCCTATGTCGAGATCGAAAAGATCCGTTTCGAGCAGCGCCTGGGCGTCGAATGGGCCATCCCTGACCATTTGCATGGCCAGGCGATTCCGCCGTTTATCCTGCAGCCGCTGGTAGAAAACGCGATCAAGTATGGCGTGGCGCCGCGCGCCGATGGCGGCAGGATCATCATTCGGGCCTATAGCGACGGCGCAGCTTTGACGCTGGAAGTGGAAGACGATGCGCCGGTCGGCACCGCGCAGCAGAAGGGCTTTGGTATTGGCCTGTCGAACACCCGCTCGCGCCTGGAGGCCCTGTACGGCACCGGACACTGGCTGGAACTGGTGCGCGCAGGCGCCGGCACCATCGCGCGTATCCGCATTCCAGCGCCAGCACTGGCGATGGCAGCATGATCCGCGTGCTGGTGGCCGACGACGAAACCTCGGCCCGTCGTCGCCTGCTGCAGTTCCTGACGCCCCATGCGGACGTGATGATAGTGGGCGAATCATGCAACGGCCTGCAGGCCTGCGACGATATCGTCCGCCTCAAGCCGGACCTGGTGTTTCTCGACGTGGAAATGCCGGAGCTGACGGGTTTGCAGGTGTGTGAACGTATAGGCGCGGCCAATATGCCGGCCACGATCTTCGCCACCGCATATGACCACTACGCGCTGGGCGCCTTCAATGCCAACGCCATGGACTACCTGGTCAAGCCCTTCGATGAAGCGCGCTTCACGCTGGCCTTGACCAAGGCACGCCGCTGGCTGGGCGCGGAACCTGCGCTATTCGGCCGCCAACTGGGCGCCATGCTCGATACCCTGAACCCGAGCAAATGTCCGCAGGAGCGCATCCTGGTGCGCAGTGGCGAGTCGCAACTGCTGCTCAAGGCGGCCGACATCCTGTACATCAGCGCCGAGGGCAATTACGTGCGCCTGCATACGCTCGCAGGCGAACATCTGATGCGCGAGCGGATGGCGGGAATCCTGGAGCGGCTCGATGGCGCGCTATTTCGGCGTATCCACCGCTCCCACATCGTCAACCTGGACCATGTGAAAAAGCTGTTGCCCTGGTTTGCCGGCGACAGCCTGGTGATGATGGCCGATGGCAGCCGGCTCACGCTCAGCCGCACGCACCGTGACGCTTTAGCCGACTTTGTCTAGCGATGCGCTCTGGGCAAACGCGGCACTTGGGTTGGACAGTGTGATGAGGCGGTGTTATCCTGCGGACACTTGTTTTTCCGATAAATAACTGTGGGACCACTGGTCCCGCCACGAAAGTTGAAATTTAATGCGGCAACTTCTAAGCGCGATCATCGCGGCCAGCTTAATGGCGACCACCGGCAGCGCGTTCGCGGCAGCCGAGTGTATTGAAACGATTACTCATGTCATTCTTCATGAGAACGGCAATATCTACTTCAACACCGACAAAACCTGCTCACAAACCTGGTGCCAGCTCAACTGGAACGCGGCTGCGAACAAGAATGCCTACGCGTTGTTGCTGACCGCGCAGACGACAGGCCGTACGGTTCGCCTGTATTGGGCGAACCTTGCTTCCTGCAACGATTTACAGCCGACGTATGCATCGCCGAACTATATGACGTTGAACTAAGGCTCAGGCCAGACCAGACCAGACCACAGTCAGGCCTTTGCCTGGTAACGAAAAATACGGGTTGCGCAGTGCGCGACCCTCGCGCTAGTACAGCACCACCGAGCGAATCGATTCTCCAGACTTCATCAAGTCAAAGCCTTCGTTGATGCGTTCGAGCGGCAGGCGATGCGTGATCAGATCGTCGATATTGAGCTTGCCTTCCATGTACCAGTCGACGATTTTCGGCACATCGGTGCGACCGCGCGCGCCGCCAAACGCGGAGCCCTTCCACACGCGCCCTGTCACCAGTTGGAACGGACGGGTCGAAATTTCCTGGCCTGCCGCTGCCACGCCAATGATGATCGATTGGCCCCAGCCCTTGTGGCAGCACTCGAGCGACTGGCGCATGGTGGTCACATTGCCGATGCATTCAAAGCTGTAATCGGCGCCGCCATCGGTGAGACCAACGATGGCATCGACCACGTTTTCGACTTCTTTCGGATTGACGAAATGGGTCATGCCGAATTTGCGTGCAATGTCCTGGCGCGCCGGGTTGATATCGACCCCGATGATCTTGTCGGCACCAACCATGCGCGCCGCCTGGATCACGTTCAGGCCAATGCCACCCAGGCCAAACACCACCACGTTGGCGCCCGCTTCCACCTTGGCGGTAAACAGCACGGCACCCACGCCGGTGGTCACGCCGCAGCCGATGTAGCAGATCTTGTCGAACGGGGCATCGGAGCGCACCTTGGCCAGCGCGATTTCCGGCACCACGATGTAGTTGGAAAAAGTCGAAGTGCCCATGTAGTGGAAGATGGGTTTGCCGTCGATGGAAAAGCGGCTGGTCGCATCCGGCATCAGGCCGCGACCCTGGGTCGGGCGGATGGCCTGGCACAGATTGGTTTTTTGCGAGAGGCAGAATTTGCACTGGCGGCATTCCGGGGTGTACAGCGGAATGACGTGGTCGTCCTTGCGCAAGGAAGTTACGCCCGGGCCAACGTCGACCACAATGCCGGCGCCTTCGTGGCCCAGAATGGCGGGGAAGATGCCTTCCGGGTCGGCGCCCGACAAGGTGTAGTAATCGGTATGGCAAATGCCGGTGGCCTTGATTTCGACCAGGACTTCGCCGGCCTTGGGACCTGCGAGGTCGACTTCTTCAATCGTCAGCGGTTGACCCGCTTTCCATGCAATCGCTGCCTTGGTTTTCATGATCCGCCTGTGCCTGATGGTTGATAGATCGCCATCATAACAAGCAGGACAAGCTGCGCCAAGCGCAACCTGTCTTAGTGCGGCTTGGCCGCGCGCTGCTCC